>NZ_JBHXAY010000040.1:0-54514 GCF_042728775.1 Nocardia sp. NPDC060259 | reverse complement strand
GTGCCTGACCGGCGGGACAGGAGGGGCCGCGACCTCGAGCGCGCCAGCGCTCCAACAAACACTGTCAGACCGGCATGACATCATGCGAGCACCATGGAACTACGTAAGGGCGCGCACGCGCCGGTCCCGACATCGCTTCTCGCCGTGGTTCTTTCATGGCGGTCGGCGCATGCCGTCGATGCGCACGCACTGCTGGTCACCGAGTCGGGGCTGGTGCGCGGCGATCGGGATTTCGTGTTCTTCAACGCGCCGCGGCATGCCTCGCAGGCGGTGACGCTGGATCAGGAGCCCGCGCCGGGGACCGCGCGGTTGAGCGTGTCGCTGCCGCGGACCGAGGCGGAGGTGGCGCGCATTGTCGTCAGCGCGTCGCTCGACGAGGGCACCTTCGATCAGCTCACCGATCTCACGCTGACCGTGCACGCCGCCGACGGTCCGGTCGCCCAGTTCGTGCTGGACGGCATCGAGGACGTGCAGGCGATGATGTTCGGCGAGTTCTACCGGCGCGACGGGCAGTGGCGGTTCCGGGCGATCGGCCAGGGGTGGTCCGGCGGGCTCGCGGGGCTGGCCACCGAATTCGGCGTCACCGTCAACGAGCAGGCCGGCGGACAGCCCGGCGCCGAGCGATCGGGAACCCCTGCGTCGACTTCGGCGGCACGGCAGGCGTCGTCACGCACCGCCGATCGTGCAGAGTTCGCCCGGGTACCGCACGGCGACTCGACGTCGAGTGCGGCCGAGTTCTCCGACCACGACACCACCGCCGATCCCGGCACCCACGCGCACACCGGACGGTCGCCCTCGCGCCCGCCTGCCCTCACCCGGCGCGTCATCGATGTCCCGCCGCCACCACCACCGAACCCGGAACTGGCCGACTGGCATCCCGACCCGCAGGTCCCCGGGCAAGTGCGCTGGTGGGACGGCGACGAGTGGACGACGAGCACCCGCCCGCACATCCAGGACCACCGTGCCCGCTGCCCCCGCTGCGGCAACCCGTTGCGCCGCAAGATCTTCGGCGGACACGGCCAGTGCCGGTCGTGCGCGGGTGAGGTGGAGGAATTCCTCACGCACTGGCGCAACCGGGCCCGGCGGGTGCTCACCGGCCCCGGCACCATGTCCGATGACTGGCTCGAGGTGTGGGCGGCCTTGCGCTACCAGCGCATCGACGAGGAGCACGGGCGGGCGGTGCTGCGCGAGGCAGGACTGACCCAGGTGGAGCGGATGGTCGCGTTCGCCTTCGCCGACGGTGAGGTGTTCGCCGACGAACTGGACGCGTTCGAGCACGTGGTGAGCGAACTTGCCCTGTCCGGCCCGATCGTCGAGGACCTGCGCCGCCGGATGCACCGCGGCCGCACCCTGTCCCGGCTACGCGCCGGCGAACTGCCCACCATCGACACCCCGGGCCTGCACCTGGATCCCGAGGAGCGGGTGCACCTGGACCTGCCCGCCGTGCACATCAGGATGCTCGCGCGCGGCCCGCGCAATACCGAGGGCCGGTTGATCGGCAGCTCCAAGAAGCTGCGTTTCGTCGGCGACGGCACCGGCATCGAACTGCCGTGGAACCGGGTGGTTTCCGTGCACCCGGAGCACGGCACCGTGGTGCTCGCCGCGACCTCGGCGCGCGGCGGCGCCACCTTCGGGGTCACCGATCCCGACTATGTGGCCGCCGCGCTGGAAGGTGCGCTGCGCGTGGCGAAACGCCTGGTCCTGACACCGGGCCAGCGCGACAGCCGCAGCATCCCGCAGGACGTGAAAGCCCAGGTGTGGCAGCGCGACGGCGGTCGCTGCGTCGAGTGCGGTGACGGCCACTACCTGGAGTTCGATCACATCATCCCGCTCAGCCGCGGTGGTGCGACGAGCGCGGCGAACCTGCAGATCCTGTGCCGGGGCTGCAACCGCGCCAAAGGCGCCCGGATCTAGCCGAGGATGGCGTTCATGATGGTGCCGCCACTGGTGGCCACCACGCCGCCGATCATCGCGCCCGCGATCATCTTCGGCGACTCCATGGAGCTGCCGTTCCACTTCTCCCAGGCGAACTTTCCGCCCGCGACGGTGATGGCCAGCACACCGGACAGGATCATGAACCAGGTCAGGTACTGGACCATTTGCATGATCTTGTCCGACAGCGGCGGCGCCTCGGGCGTAGGATTGCTGACCTGCGCGAACGTCGTGACAGTCTCGGCCATCGACGTCAGAATGATGCTCATAGCCTGCTCCCCTTTTCGCATGATGCGAACTGCGTTCCAGCACTGCCGTATTCGAACGAGTCCAGGATACGGGCGCGAACCCCCGGCACACCAACAAAACCGATCGGTCCGCTCCGGGTGGGCGGCTGCGGCACCCGATTCGACCGGATAACATCAGCGACAGCAGTTCATCGCCGTTCCCCCCGAGTACCGAGTGAGAGCAAACATGATTCTGGCCGCCGTCACCGATACCTTGGCGCAGATGGGCAATCCGACTCCCGAAGCACCCCCGATGTCGGACAAGATCTTGCAGCTGGTGCGTTATTTCACCTGGTTCATCCTGCTGTCGGGCGTCATCGCCATCACCTACGCGGGCGGCAAGTTCGCCTGGGAGAAGTGGACCGGCGGCGGTCTCGAGTCGCCGAAGATGATCGCGGGCGCGATGATCGGCGGCGCGGTCGCCACCAGCGCGGGCACCATCATGAACGCCATGCTCTGATCCCTGTCCGCTCGCAGGCAGTCCGGGAGATTCCCGGGCCACCTCGACCGGCAAGGCACCCGACGACCCGAGTTCTGTTGTCCAGCAGGAGAACTCGGGTCGTCTGGCGTGCGGGGTCTCGAGTGTCGGCACATGGCAGCTACCTCCTTTGTCGGGTGGCGGGCGAATCGGCTAGGTGTACAGGCGGTCCAGGAAGGCGTAGAGGTTCTCGCGCACCCGCTGCGCCTTCTCCTCCGGCGTCAGGTCCTCGCGATACCGGCTGCCCAGCGCGGGCCGCTTCTTGTTGCGGGCATACAGCGAGCAGGCCAGATCGGTGCAGAGATAGCTGCCGATCGTGTTGCCGCGCCGTCCCGACTCACCGGCCTTGTTCGCGGTCATCAGCGAGACGCCGCCGCCGGTGTGGGTGGTCAGGCAGAACGCGCACATCTGTGTCTTGCCCGATCCGCCGGTCTCGTGCCGCAGGGCGACGCCGACCAGGTCGCCGTCACGCGGCACCGCGAGATAGCAGCGGCCCGGGGACGACGGGTCGGTCCAGCCGAGGAAGTCGAGATCGTCCCAGGGACGAGCATCGAGGTCACGCGGCACGGACAGGCGTTTGGCGTCCCCTTTCGAACAGTTGACGAACGACGACCTGATGTCGCGTTCGGTGACGGGCTCCATGGAGTGTCCTCTCGGTGTGTCGGTCACAAACGGTAGACACGCTAACGATGCCCCCTGAGCACTGACAACCGAGTTTTCTGCCGCTACTGGTCGAGGAGCGCCGCGACGGCGCGTTCGGCGCTCTGGACGGCGCTTTCCATCGTCGCCGACCAGTCGGTGCGAGTCCAGTCGCCGGCCAGCATCAGGTTCGGGACCGACGTGCGCTGACCGGGGCGCAGGTTGTCGGTGCCGAGGACCTGGGAGAACGTCGCCTTGGGCATTTTCACCACGTGGCCGGTCACGACCTTCGCCTCGGCGGCTTCCGGATAGTAGCGGCGGATGAGGTCCATCTGCTCGGCGACGATCTCGTCGTTGCTCTTGTGGACCTGCTCGTAGGCGCCGCTGGTGGTCAAGCAGTACAGCCAGGTTCCTTCGGGTGTGCGACCGTGCATGCGCTGCCGGTCGAAGACCTGATCGATCACGCCGGTGCCGCCGATCAACGCCTCCATGGCCGACTCGGTCTTCAGTGGCCGGTCCAGATACAGGTTCGTGCTCACGATCGGGGTGACACCCAGCTTGTCGGCTGCGGCGTATATTTCGGCATGTTCGGGCAGGTCGTCGAGGAGCCCGCCGATAGTGGAGTTCGGGACCGCGCAGATCACCGCGTCGGCCTCGATCACCGAGCCGTCCGCCATCTGCACGCCGGTCGCCCTTCCGTCGGTGACGACGATCTTGCGGGCCACCGCCCGGTAGCGCACATCGACGCCGTGGCGTTCGAAGACCTTCTCGGCGCCGGAGATGTAGAGGGTGTCCAGGTCCACGGTGGGGTACCCGATCGTGACAGCCACCCGGTCCCGCATCCCGATCCGGACCCCGGTGGCCAGCACGTCGGCGAACACCTTCGCCGACTCTCTGTCCACCGGCTCCGCCGCGATGCCGAGCGCGAGCCAATCCCACAGGGCTTCACGCGCTTTCGCCGGCATCCCGACACGCTGGAACCACTGTTCGGTGGTGATGTCGGCGAGGTCCCTCGGCTGCCACAGCGCCTGCCGGACCAACAGCAGCGAGGACCGCAGCGCACGCAGCCGATCCAGCGGGCCCGCGTCGGGATGCGCACCCATCAGCGTGCGCCATGCACCGAAACCCTTGGTATACAACATGACTGCGCGACCGCCCGGCCAGCGCAGACTCCCGGCACCCGGAAACTCCACGTACTGCCGGGTGCCGACACTGTCCAGATACCGCCACAGCATGTGGTACCCGCTGGCCACCACATGCTGGCCGTTGTCCGGGAGGTCGTTCACCTCGGCGACGCGCATCGCCTGCGTGCGGCCACCCAGCCGAGCTCGCCGCTCCAACAGCGTCACCTGCTTGCCGGCCTCCGCCAGCCACACCGCGGCAGCCAAGCCGGCCAGACCACCCCCGATGACGACGAACCGGCGCGAATCGCTTGTGCCCACCATTGAGACAATGTAGCTCGATTTCTCTCTTTATATCGCCGAACCGGCGCGGAGGAGTCCGGACAGGGCAGCATCGATGTCCTGATGTGTGGGGTGGACGACCTAGACGCCCCGACAGACTTCGCCAACACTGAATTCGTGAAGACAGTTCTCATCCTCGGCTTTCCGGGCGTCCAGGCCCTCGACCTGGTCGGCCCGTTCGAGGTGTTCACAGCCGCGACCCTGTACCTCACCGGCCAGGGGCACGGAGAGGACGGCTATTCGGTCCGCGTCGTCACCCGTACCGGGGAACCCGCCACCACACGCACCGGCCTCGCCCTGCTCGCTCAGCCATTGCCCGATCCGCGCGAGTCGGTCGACACGCTGGTGCTGCCCGGCGGCCTCGGCGTCGACGATGCGCGGCTCGACCCGGAGCTCGTCGAATGGATACAGGCTGCGGCCGAGGGCAGCCGCCGCATCGTCAGCGTCTGCACCGGCGCGTTCCTCGCTGCCCAAGCCGGCCTGATCGACGGCTGCGTGGCCACAACGCACTGGGCCTTCGCCGGCCGGATGGCCCGCGAATTCCCTTCGGTCACCGTCGATCCCGAGCCGATCTTCGTCCGCAGCTCCGAGCGTGTCTGGACCGCGGCGGGCGTTACCGCAGGCATCGACCTCGCCTTGGCGCTCGTCGAAGACGACTACGGCCACGAGGCCGCGCAGATGGTGGCGCGCTATCTCGTCATGTACCTGCGCAGACCGGGCGGACAGACCCAGTTCGCCGCGCCGGTCTGGACGCCGCGCGCCAACCGTGCGCCCATCCGCGAGGCACAGGAAGCGATCGAGTCCGAACCCGCTGGGGCACACAGTATTCCCGCACTCGCCAGCCGAGCGGCGATGAGCCCGCGGCACTTCACCCGGGTGTTCACCCGGGAGGTCGGTGAAGCGCCCGGCGCCTACGTCGAGCGAATCCGCACCGAGGCCGCGCGCCGCCGGCTCGAGGAGACCGACGACACCGTCACCGTCATCGCCGCCGGTTGCGGGTTCGGCAGTGCCGAATCGCTGCGCCGCATTTTCGTTCGACGACTGGGCATTTCGCCCGATCAGTACCGCAAGACCTTCGCCTGACAGAGGAGACGACAGTGCAGATCGCCATCGTGGTGTACCCCGGATACACCGCACTGGACTTCATCGGCCCCTACGAGGTGCTCGGGCGCCTGCCCGACGCCGAAGTACGCTTCGTCTGGCACGAGCCGGGCCCGGTCCCGGCCGACTCGGGAGTGCTGCTGATCGGGGCGACCCACTCTTTCGACGAGACCCCGTCGCCCGACATCATCCTGGTGCCCGGGGGCATGACGTCGATGGAGCACGCCCGCGACGGAAAGCTGCTCGACTGGCTCCGCCGCGCCGACGAGACGTCGACCTGGACGACGTCGGTGTGTTCGGGCTCGGCGATCCTGGCGGCCGCGGGCCTGCTGCGCGGCCGGCGCGCCACGTCACACTGGCTCATGCTGCCGGTGCTGCGGACATTCGGCGTCGATGCCGTCGGCGACCAGCGGATCGTGCACGAGGGCAAGATCGCGACGGCAGCGGGCGTCTCGGCCGGAATCGACCTGGCGATCTGGCTTTTCGGCCAGATCTGCGGCGAAGCACCGGCCAAGGCGGTGCAACTGCTCATCGAATACGATCCGCAGCCGCCGTTCGACTCCGGCCATGTGTCCAAGGCGTCGGCGGCCACCAAGGCGCGAGCGACAGCCCAGCTGACCAAGGAGTCCATCCAGCTGCATCAAGTGCTTCCGTCGGTGCAACTGCTGTGGGGCGCGGCGATCCAGCGGGTCCGTTCGAACCGATCCCGCGAGCGGGCTAGCGAATGATGCCCGCGGTGCGGGCGGCGCGGAGCCAGTCGGGGAATTCGCCGAGGAGGCGGCGGTAGAGTTCGGTGTCGTCGACCTGGTCGATGTCGTCGAGCGCGAAGAAGCCTGCGTTGTCGACGACGCGTCCGTCGAGTTCGTCGAGGGTGCGCAGGACGCCGAAGTTGGCTTTGCCGAGGCCGATGAACTGCCAGAAGGCGGGCAGGGCCGCGGCTTCGCGCATGAGGGCGGCGATTTCGCGTTTCTTGGCGAAGCCGCCGTCGGTGAAGAACAGGACCAGAGTCGGGACGGCGCCCGCGGTGAGGGTGTCGATGACGGCGCGCATCACCGGGAGTTCGTCGTTGCGGCCGCCGATGCCGTCGTAATCGATGCCGTCGTGGGTGCCGGTCAGATGCAGGTACGTCTGGGCCCACTGCTCCCCGCCCGCGACGGTGATGTCGGGCAGTTTGGCGAAGGTCAGCGCGTAGAGGTAGGCCTCGAGGGTGCCGTCGTCGTCGAGCTGAGTGGCGACGGGGATCATCCGCTCCACCACGCGGTGCACGGTGCCGCCGCGATACAGCTTCTGCATGCTGCCGGTCTTGTCGATGACCAGCACCACGCGCGCCCGCGTACCGAACGCGCTCTTGTCGATGAGCACTTTCGCGACCTCGTGCTTACGCATGTCCAGCTTCTGCCGCTTCTCGAACGACAGCGCCGCTTCTCCGGGCACGGTCCGAATCTCGGGCTGCGCCACGGCTTCCGGCTCGTCGTCGACGCTCACCCCATGATCGGTGACCAGATCCGCGAACCCACCGGCATATCCCTGCCCGACGGCCCGCACCTTCCACTGCTCGCCGCGCCGGTACAGCTCGAGCGCGATCACCACCGACTCCTGGTCGAGCCCGTCGATCACGTACTCGTACAGCACATTTCCCGCGGCATCGGCCACCGATGCCACCGGCGGCGCCGCACCACCGAACGTATCCCCTTCTGCCGCAACAGTGATCACCGCGCGAATCTGCTCGATCTCGGCGGGCACCACCCCGGGCGACACCGTGAGCACCGACCCGCTCAGCCGAACCCCCGGCGCCTGTGGCTGATTGAAGAACACGAAGTCGGCGTCGGACCGCACCTTCCCGGTCCCGGTCACCAGCAGCGCCGACAGATCCGCCGCCACCCCGCCCCGCACGGTCAGCACCACCTCCGGCTGTGTCAACCCCGCGTTCTGCCCCTTCACCAGCGCAGCAGCCACCGCCACTCCCTCATCCGTCCGCCGTAATGCACCACACCTTAGGCGCAGCGACCGGCGTGGGCAGCGCGATCCGCTCTAGATCCAGCCCTTCTCCCTGGCCTTGAGCGCGGCTTCGTAGCGGTTGGAGACGCCGAGCTTGCTCATCGCCGACGACAGGTAGTTGCGGGTTGTGCCTGGTGACAGGTGCGCGCGGCGGGCGATGTCGTCGACGGACGCGCCGTCGGCGGCGAATTCGAGCACGTCGGCCTCGCGGGCGGTGAGCACGGTGTCGCCTGCGCTGATGGCCTCGGCGGCCAGTTCCGGATCGACGTAGCGGCCGCCGTTGTGCACGGTGCGGATCACCTCGGCCAGGGTCGCCGCCGAGGTCGTCTTGGGCAGGAAGCCGCGCACGCCGGCCGACAGCGCGCGCTTGAGATAGCCGGGCCTGCCGTGACTGGTGACGATCAGGGTGCCCGCGCCCGGCGTGATCCGCTGGAGCTCGACCGCGGTGTCGATACCGTCCATGCCCGGCATCTGCAGGTCGATGACGGCCACCGCCACCGGTTCGGCCGCCTCGGCGCGACGTCGCCAGAGGTCGACGAGTTCCGTCCCGGAGCCGACGTGCGCGACGACCTCCAGGTCGGTCTCCAGATCGAGCATTGTCGCCAGTGCGGCGCGGATGAGGGTCTCGTCGTCGGCGAGGTAGACCGGAATCACTTATTCTCCCAGTGGATTTCGAGGATGAACTCGTCGCCGGTCGCGGTGACGTCGAGGGTCGCGCCGACCGCGGCGAGCCGCTCGGCCAGTCCACGCAGCCCGGAGCGTTCACCGGTCCCGCCGTGCGGGTTGTCGTTGCGCAGCGACATGCCCGCGCTGCCGAGCGCCAGCGTCGCCACGGTCGCCGCGGAGTGCTCGACGATATTCGTCGTGCCCTCGCGCACCACCCAGGCCGCGACTTCGTGGAACTGCGGCCCCACCTTGGCCGCGTCACCTTCGACGACGAGCTCGCAGCCAACGGCCGACAGCAGCGAGCGCGCCCCGGCCACTTCACCGCGCAGATCGATATTGCGGTAGCCGCGCACCAGTGTGCGCATCTGCCCCATCGATTCGACCGCGAGCTCCCGCACCTCCTCCATCTCCGCCACGGCCCGCTCCTGGTCACCGGAACGCGACAGCGCCACGGCCAGTTCGCTTTTCACCGCGATCGCGGAGAACCCGCGGCCGACGACATCGTGCAGATCGCGCGCGAATCGCAGTCGTTCCTCGGCGACCTGCAGTTCGGCTTCGACGAGTTTGGCCCGGTCGAGTTCGTCGACGACTCTGAGTCCCCACACGGTGAAGGCCGTCAAGCCGACGACGACTACTCCGGTGAGCAGATACACCGCCGCCAGCGCCAGTGCGGACAGTGGCGACGATCCGAACGCCAGACCGGTGGCGAGGCTCAGGCCGAGCAGCACCCACCACCGGTGCCGAATGAAGGGGATGACGGCGAACATAGCCAGCAGGGCCGCGAGTCCGCCCGCCACCCGCGCGTCGCGGACGGTCGACTCGGCCGTGGCCAGCCGGGCGATCGCCGCCGAAACCGCCCACATCGCCAGCAGTGTCACCGCCGCCAGCGGCGGCGTCCACTGCCGCGAGACCCCACCCGGCACCGTCGCGAAATCGTCCTGTGCCGCCACCGCGAGAACGGCGGTGATCCCGGCGACCACGATCACCGGGGCCGACCACAGCGAGCCCGCGGAATTCAGCATCACCACGACCACCCCGAGGATGCTCCCCTGGAAGGTGAGTCGCGTGGAGAGACGGAACTTGGCCGCACTCGACAGCTCGTGCCACCAATCAGTCCATCGGCTCACCCGCGATCGTCCCACCGGAAGCTCGTGCGGGTCAGCGCGAGCGCCAGGACGGTCCATATCGCCAGTGTCGCAAACGGGCGGCCCGCTTCGGTGACGGTGCCGGCGAAGCTCGATACCGCGTCGGACTCCGCGGCCGTCGCCGTCTTGCCGGACGCACCGAGAAAGACCAGGTCGGAGACGGCGGCGAACGGTGTCCAGTCGGCGAGCGTGGCCAGCCGGTCGGGCAGCACGGTGCGGATCGAGGCGAGGCCGACCATGGCGAGGGCCATCACCGGCAGCGAGGTGATCTGCGCGGCCTCGGCGTTCTTGGTCACCGCGCTGGTGGCCAGCGCGAGCAGCGAGAACACACCGATCCCGGCCACGAACGCCAGCACCATCAGCACCGGGTTGACCGGTGCGGGCGCGCCACTGCCGTAGACCGCCGCGGCGACGGCGGCGGTGCACACGAGGGTTACCAGGACACCGGGCACCGCGGGGGCGGATTGGATCTGCCAGTCGGCGGCCTCACCGGTGCGCAGCCGCTTCAGCACGCCCTCGCCGCGGCGCGTCGTCACCATCGACAGCACCGAGTAGTACTGCACGAAGATCAATGCCATGAGCGCGAGCATTTCGAAGGCGACCGCCGCCATCGCGGTCGTCGGCTCGGTGTCTTTGCGGGCGATGAAATAGGTGACCAGCGGGATCCCGACCGGGAACAGCGTCGCCATGTAGACGAGAGTCTTGTTTCGCCGGAACTGCAACCACTCCGCCTTGGCGAGCGCGGTGAGCGGGCGGGGGCGAGGTGCGGTGATGGTGGTCATCGTCGTGCTCCGATCAGTTCGGGGGTGTTCGGCCGCGCATCGGCGTCGCCCGCGATGTCGAGGAAGACCGATTCCAGGGAGGCCGCGCGAGCCTCGAGCCCGGTCAGCCGAACGCCGGCCTCGCGCGCCCAGGCGAGCAGTTCGAACAGGTGACCTTGCAGGTCGTCGGTGCTGACGGTGACGCGCTCGCGTGCTTCGATATTCGCGCCGCGCAGCGGCGGCACCGGCAGTCCGGGATGGTCGAAGACGATGCGCGCCGGATGGTCGTCGACGATCTCGCGCAGCGTGCCGCGCCGGGCGATCACGCCCTTGTCCATGATGGCGATGCGGTCGGCCAGCGACTCGGCCTCGTCGAGGTAGTGCGTGGTGAGCACCATCGTCACCCCGGCGGCCTTGAGGTCGGCGAGCAATTGCCATGTCCTGCGGCGGCTTTCCGGATCGAGTCCGGTGGTCGGCTCGTCCAGGAACAGCAGGCGCGGCTGACCGAGCAGCGCGCAGGCCATGTCGACGCGGCGCTGCTCCCCGCCCGACAGCGAACCGACCCGCACCTCGGCGCGATCGACCAGGCCGACCTGTGCGAGCACAGTCTCGACGGTGGTCGGGTTGGTGCAGGTGCCGCGCCACATCTCGAGTGTCTCGGCGACGGTCAGTTCGGCGGGCAGCCCACCGGATTGCAGCATGATGCCGACCTGCGCGCGGACCTGATCGCGGTGCCGGAGCGGGTCCAGGCCGAACACCTCGACCGCACCGGCCGACGGGGCGGCGAGCCCCTCCAGCAGGTCCAGCGTCGAGGTCTTGCCCGCACCGTTGGTGCCGAGCAGCGCGAAGACCTCCCCCTCGACGATGTCGAGATCCACGCCTTTGACGGCCTCGAAGGCCTGCTCGCCGCGGCCGTAGGTGCGCCGCAGTCCGCGCGCGGAGATGACGATGTCGTTCATCGTGTGCCCCTTTCTCACACCTTCCACGGTCGCCGACGGGGGCCGTCACCAGTAGTACGCGCGATCACCGATTACCGATGAGATCCGCATGGGCAGACGATGACAAAAGTCATCCCGCCCTCCGCAGCAGGGCGATGCCGTACGCGGCGAACCAGATCGTCCACAGCAGCCAGCCGGAGAGGCCGATCAGACCGAGCGGACCCTTCTCGTCGATGACGACCGGCGCGATCGTCGCGGCGGTGAATTGCAGTGCGGCGGCGAGAAATCCGAGCGTCGCGTGCCAGCGTGGAACGAGGCCACCGAAACGTCCGGCGATCGTCAGGCCGACGAGTGCCAGTGCGAGAAAGGTTCCGTTGAGCGCGAGCAGGGCATCATGCAGGGCCCACAGCGCACCACCGTCGGGCGAGATCCCCAGGGCGTAGCGGATTCCGACGATCACCGTGAAGGTGGCGTTCTGCAACAGCAATCCGGCGAAACCGACGAGCGACCATGCCGTGCCCGCCGCGCGTTCGATCGGCCGCAGCACCGTCAGCACGCCCGCGCCGAACAGCACGGCACAGAACCACGCCAGCGGTGTCGGCGCCATGACGGCGGCCACCAGGCCACGATGATCGGCGAAGAAGGCGGCCGCCTCGCCAGGGTCGGTGCCGGGCGTGGGAAGTCCGGCGGGCACCAGAATCAGATTCGCACCCAGGATGACCAGCACGAACACGATGCCCGCGAGACCGGCGACACGCCGGAACCCGGACCCGCTCGCGATATTGGATTTATCACTCATATTTTGAATATAGTGACCGTAAAACGAAAGGGGAACCGTTGTCCAGCGAGCCACCGCGCCGCCGCTACGACTCACTGCGCCGCACCCTGCAAGCCCAGGCCACCAGTGTCGAGATCGCCCAGGCCGCGCGCCGCCTGTTCGTCACCCAGGGCTGGGCCGCGACGACCGTCCGCGAAGTCGCCCGCGAGGCAGGCGTTTCCGTCCCCACCGTGTACTCGGCGTACGGCAACAAGACCGGCCTGGTCCAGGCCGTCGTCGACGCCGCCGACCTGTCCGCCGACGCCCCACGGATGCTCGCCGAACTCGAAGCCGCCGTGGGCGACCCACCCCGCCAGCTCGCCGCCATGGCGGGCTACGACCGCCGCCTCTTCGAACGCGCCGCCGACGTCATCGCTCTGGTCCGCGAGGCCGCCCGCACCGAACCCGACCTGGCCACCACCTACCTCGACGCCCGCCGCCGCGCCGACGACACCCGCATCCAGGTCTTCACCTCCTGGCCGGATTGCACCCTGCGCGAAGACCTCGCCACCTCGGTCGACATCTACGCCGCCCTGTGCACCATCGACGTCTTCACCACCCTCACCGCCGAACGCGGCTGGTCACCGGACCGCGTCGAAACCTGGTGGACCACAACCCTGTCCCGCGAACTCCTCGCCTGAGCGGTCAGCGGCGGCGCAGCGAGGCGTCGAGCAGTGACGGTGGGGTGTCGTGCTTCTCTTCGGGGGCGAGGTCGACGCCGGGGGCGACGATGGCGTCTATCGCGTCGAGAACGTCGGCGGGCAGAACGGTGTCGGCGGCCGCGAGCTGAGAGTGCAAGTGCGCCATGGTGCGTGGGCCGATGATGGCACTGGTGACGCCCGGGTGGGCGGTGACGAAGCCGAGGGCGAGCTGGATCATGGTCAGCCCGGCCTGGTCGGCGACCACGGCCAGCTGTTCGACGGCGTTCATCTTGGCTTGATTGGCCGGGATGGCGGTGTCGAAGCGATGTGGCATGAATGCCGAACGGCTGGTGGCTATTTCGCGGTCCGCGCGGATCGCGCCCGAGAGCCAGCCCGACGCCAGTGGGCTCCAGACCAGCACGCCGAGTCCGTATTCCTGGGTGACCGGCAGGACGTGAGTTTCGATGCCGCGCTGCAGGATCGAGTAGTTCGGCTGCTCGGTGACATACCGGCCCAGGTGATGTTCCCGTGCCGCCCACTGCGCCTGCACGATGCGGTACGCGGGGAATGTCGACGAGCCGAAGTAGCGGATCTTGCCCGCCCGCTGTAGATCGGTCAGCGCCGACAGCGTCTCCTCGTCGCTGACGCTCGGGTCCCAGCGGTGGATCTGATACAGGTCGACGTGGTCGACGCCCAGGCGGCGCAGGCTGTCCTCGAGCGCGGTGACCAGCCAGCGGCGCGAGCCGCCACGGTGATTGCGCTCCTCCCCCATCGGCATGCTCGCCTTCGTGGCCAGCACGATGTCGTCGCGGCGGCCTGCGATGGCCTTGCCGATCAGCTCCTCCGACTCGCCCTGCCCGTACATGTCGGCGGTGTCGACGAGGTTGATGCCGCCGTCGAGAGCGACGTCGACCATGGCGGTGACCTCGTCCTGCGTGGAATCGCCCAACCGGCCGAAGTTCATCGCGCCGAGCACGAGACTGCTGACCTGCACGCCGGTGCGACCGAGGCTGCGGTACTGCATGAATTGCTCCTCCGTGAGCTGTGCGACTTGGTCCAGGTCGCCGGATCTGACATCCTGAACAAACGGAACCACGTTCCGCTAATCAGCATACGGAACATTGTTCCGCTTGCCAACCCCTGGAGGCATGGTGGCCGACAAAGACAGCGCGCCCGCGGCGCCTCGCAAGCGCGCCGACGCGCGGCGCAATCAGCAGACGCTGCTCGACGCCGCCGCCGCGGCCTTCGTCGCGTCCGGCGTCGACGTCCCCGTGCGCGAGATCGCCACCGCGGCGGGCGTCGGCGTCGGCACGATCTACCGCCACTTCCCCACCCGTGCCGACCTCATCGTCGCCGTCTACCGCCACCAGGTCGAAGCCTGCGCCGCAGCGGGCCCCGCACTCCTGGCCACCAGCGCCTCCCCCCACGCCGCCCTCACCGCCTGGATCGACCAGTTCGTCGACTTCCTCGCCACCAAACACGGCCTCGCCGAAGCACTCCAGTCCGACGACGCCGCCTTCGAAACCTTGCACACCTACTTCCTCGACCGCCTTATCCCCACCTGCGCCCAGCTCCTCGAAGCGGCCACGGACGCAGGCGAAATCGCCTCCGGCACAGACCCTTACGAGTTCCTGCGCGCGGTCGGCAACCTGTGCATCGGAGCCGGAAGCCACCCCCGCTACAACCCTCGTCGCATGGTCGCGCTCCTGGTGCGGGGATTGCATAATCAGTAATCACCCCACGAACCACGCTGCGGTGGCGGATCATTGGGAAGATGAGGTTCGATGTCGCGTTTCTGCAATACGCCGGCTCGGGTCCGATGCGGCACGAGGAGCGGTTACTCACCGAAGGGCTGAAGCGTCGCGGCATTCCGGTCCGCCACTACAGCATGAAGCGAATCCACCACCGGCAGTTGCCCTTGGGGCCGGACACCTTCATCGCCGGCGATACCGACGCTATGCACGGCGCGATGCGCCAACTGCACATTCCGGTGCCCGAGCCCGACGACTACCCCGAGGCCCTGCGCGACTACCTCGGGCGCAAAGTGTGGACATCGACCCTGGGCGAGGTCGAGAGCGCCCTCGATACCGGTTTGGCGACACCGGTTTTCGTGAAACCCGCCGACCGACGCAAGCGCTTCACCGGAACGGTCTGCTATTCCGAACGCGATGCCATCGCGTGGCACAGCACCAGCCGGCGGCGGCGGGTCCGATGTTCCGAGGTCGTGGCCTGGCGCACCGAGTACCGCGTCTACGTGATCGACGGACGGATCGTGACCGTCGACCATTACGACGGCGACCGCACCATCACCCTGGACATGGGCGTGGTCGAGTCCGCCGTCGCGGCATACCACCGGACCGCGACCGCGCCGATCGCGTACGGCATCGACTTCGGCGTGCTGGCCGACGGCCGCACCGCCCTGGTCGAAGCGAACGACGGCTACGCCCTCGGGGCCTACGACATCACCGCCGACGACTACACCGAACTCGTCATCCAGCGGTGGAGCGAACTGCTCGCGAGCTCACGCGCCTGAAGTCGCCTCGCGCAGTGACTCGCGTCACGCACTGTCACATCGAGTGGTCCGGTGGCGTCTTATGCCCGAACCCTCGAGTGAAGGAGAAACCGATGAGCGAGAAGATCGATGTGGTCGTGATCGGTGGCGGGTACGCGGGTGTGATGGCGGCCAATCGGCTGACGCAGCGGGCCGAGGTGGCGGTGACGGTGATCAACCCGCGGGCACGATTCGTCGAGCGGATTCGGTTGCATCAGCTGGTAGGTGGGACCGACGACGCGGTCACCGAGTACAGCGAGGTACTGGCGTCGGGTGTGCGACTGATGGTCGATGCGGTGACCGGGATCGACGCGGCCGGGCGCACCGTGACGCTGGCCGGCGGCGACACGATCGGCTACGACTACCTGATCTACGCGGTGGGGAGCGGCAGTGCGGCGCCGCGCGTACCGGGCGCGGCCGAATTCGCCTATCCGATCGCGAGTTTGGAGGAAGCGCAGCGGCTGGCACCCGCGCTCGACGCCACGGCGGCGACGGCCACGGTGACGGTGGTCGGCGCGGGGCCGACCGGGATCGAGACGGCCGCCGAGCTGGCGGAGCAGGGTCGCGCCGTGACGCTGATCTGCGGCGATGTACTCGGCCCGTACCTGCACGCGCGCGGTCGGCGCGCGGTCGCCAAGCGGCTGACGGCGCTCGGCGTGACGGTCATCGAAGGCCCCGACGCGAAGGTCGTCGAGGTGACCGAGGATGCCGTGCGGCTCAGCGGCGGTCATATCCTCCGCAGCGCGGTCACCATCTGGACCGCAGGCTTCGGCGTCCCCGACCTGGCGACCCGCAGCGGCCTGCGCACCGACGCCGTCGGCCGCCTGCTCACCGACGAGACCTTGACCAGCATCGACGACGAGCGGATCGTCGCGGCAGGCGATTCGGCGGCACCGTCGAACCTGCCGTTCCGGATGAGCTGCCAGGCGGCGGGCCCCTTGGGCGCGCACGCCGCCGACACGATCCTGCACCGGATCACCGACCAGCACCCCGACCCGATCGACCTGGGCTTCGCTGGTCAGTGCATCAGCCTCGGCCGCCACGCGGGCGTCTTCCAGTTCGCCGACAAGGACGATGCCGCCAAGTGGTACCACCTCGGCGGCCGCCCCGGCGCGAAGCTGAAGGAGTTCGTGTGTGCCCACACCGTCAAGCAGTTGGCCACCGAGGCGCGTAAGCCGGGCACGCATACCTGGGCCAAGGGTGACAAGCGCGCTCAGCTGGTGCGGGACCGGACCGACACCGACGCGGCGCGATCCGCTGCGACGATCGGGCACGGGTGATCACCTGGCCCAGAACTCTTCCACTGCCCGAACGAACTCGTCCGGGCGCTCGAGCGGAAGGAGATAGGCCGCCCCCTCGATGACAGCCGCCGATCCCGACGGCAGAACAGCCGCGGACGCCCGCGCCTGCTCGGGAGTCCAGTCAGCATGGTCGCTGCCGGTGAGGAACAGCGTCGGCGCCTGAACCGCGGGCAGTGCCGGCGTGAGGTCGCGACGACGCAGCGAGACCGAGACGATCGCGTTCGCCATCGCGCGCCGGTCCGCCGCGCCGAACTCCTCGCCCACCATCGCGACGGCCGCCGGATCGCTCGCCCACGTGTGCGGCGACAGCAGCACCTTGCTCAGGATGTCGGCCAGGAACCGAGCCGGGCCGAGGACGCGGTAGAGCACGAGCAGCAGTCGTGTCCGCTGTCGCCCCTTCCACGTGTAGGCGTGCACGGGCGTGCCCGCGGTGACGAGCGTACGAACGAGTTCGGGGTGCCCGGCGGCGACGAGGATGCCCACATGACCGCCCCACGCGTTCCCGACCCAATCCACGGGCACATCGACGCCGAGCCGGTCGAGCACCTGGACCGCGGCATCGGCACATTCTCCTTGCGTGTACCGGCGGCCGCAGTCGCCGCTCGTCCCGTGCCCGGGACCCGTGACGATGACGAGCCGACGATCGCGGGTCAGCGCGGGCTCGACGCGCACCCAACTGCGACTGTCGACGAACAGGCTGTGCCAGAGGACAGCGGGCGGAAGCATGCCGTCCGGGTCCGTGTCACGCACGGCCAGCGGGCCGACGGTTGTCTCGATGATCTGCTCGGACATCGCTGCCATCCCTTCGATTGACAGTGTCAACCTAAATACAGCATCGTCCGGTAGATTGACACTGTCAACCATGTGGGGAGGTGCTCTGTGTCAGCGAATGCGACGCTGCGCGACCGGCTCATCGCGACCGCCCTGGACCTGCTCCGGGACGAACCTCCGGAAACATTGAGCATCCGCAAGGTGGCACAAGCTCTGGGCACCAGCCACCAGGCCCCGTATGTGCACTTCGGCGACCGTCGTCGCTTCCTCGCTGCCGTAGCGGGCGCCGGCCTCGCGGAAGCCGCGGCCGATGCCGAGACCGCGGTAGCCAGCGCGGGGCCCGCCCCCGAGGACCGACTGCGCGCCCTCGTGCGCGCCTACGTCGACTTCGTCGATACGCGGCCCCACGTGCACGCACTCGCATTCGGCCCACTCGTCGCGATGAGTGACGATCCCGTCCTGCACACCGCCGCGACCCGGTATTGGACCGTTCTGTCGACCACCGTCGCCGCCAACCAGCCCGCCGAGGTGGACGACGACGAAGTGGCACGCAGGACCGCGATGATCTGGGGGACGGTGCACGGAATCGCCGGACTAGCCGCCGCAGGCAAGATCCCGAGCCGCATTCCCGCCGATCGAATCACCCTGCTGGACAATGCCGTTCACGCACTGCTGACGGGTTGACCCATAGGGATGCCTCTCATGGACTCCATGGGACGTCGATGATCTGTTGGTGCACGCGCACTGGACTGGATCGACCCGGCGGCAGCGTGACGACATATCTGCTGGTCAGCGGGGGAAAGTGGGGCGGGTGGGGCTCGAACCCACGACCAGCGGATTATGAGTCCGCGGCTCTAACCGACTGAGCTACCGCCCCTGGTCGCGGGTGTCCGCGAACGAGTCGCATGATACCCGGTGGGGTGCGAGGTTGACCACTCGGCGAGCCAGGTGGCGGGGTACGGAGGGGCGGGCGAGGATGGGGGCATGACCGACATCTTCGTGCGGGTTCTTCGGGGGCATCAGTGGGTGTACGAGCACAGTGGTGGGCTGGTGGGGCACCGGTTGTTGTTCGGGAATCCGACCTTGTTGTTGCGGACGGTGGGGCGCAAGACCGGGCAGGCGCGGACCTCGGCGTTGACCTACGCCAAGGACGGCGCGGACTTCCTGGTGACCGCATCGAACGGCGGGTCGGCGCGACCGCCGGGGTGGCTGGCGAATGTGAAAGCGCAGCCGGAGTGCGAGATCCAGGTGGGGACCCGCAAGATCACGGTGACAGCACGGGCGACCTACCCGGACGATCCGGACTACGCCCGGCGATGGGAGCTGGTGAACGCAGTCAACGGCGACCGGTACCGCGCCTATCAGACGAAGACGCGGCGACCGATCGCCGTGGTGGTCCTGCGACCGAATCCTGATGCCGGCTAAGCCTTTTCAGCCTTCGGCCGACGTTCGCGTGCCCGCCCCTCGCGGTCACGCCGCTCCATACTGCTCCCCGGGTTACTGGCCAGCTTGATCACCCCGCCGACCAACAAGAGAACCCCAACTATCACCGCGATGACAATAATTCCCTGCACAGTATGAACTTATCGCGTATTCCCTTGCGGCGCATAATAAGTTACAATGACGCGCCGATCGTCAACAGGGTACGACCGAGTGCCGATCGGCTCTCGATCGCCGAGTGCGCCTGTTCTACCTGCTCGATCGGAAATGTCTGTCCGATAACCACTTCCAGCGTTCCCGCGACGACCTCGGCCTGCGCGCGGCGGGCGAGGGCCGACCAGTCGACCTCACCGGCGACAATGTCGAACAGTCCGAGCACCGTGACACCGCGGGCGGCAGCAGCCTCCGCGTCTACTGTCGCGAAACCCCCTGCCGCGGAGCCGTATCCGAGGAAGAGACCCTTGTCGGAAGCGGCGGTCAGCGCCTGGCCGCCGATGGCCCCACCCGTGCCGTCGAAGACGACATGCGCTCCCCCACCGGTGATCTCGCGGATCCGCTGGTCCCAGTTGTCGGTCGAGTAATCGACGACCGCGGTCGCGCCGAGTCGTTCCGCGAGAGCGAGTTTGCCCGCTCCCCGCGCCGCCGCTACCACCTTGGCGCCCGCCGCCACCGACAGCTGAATGAGCAGGGTGCCGAGCCCGCCCGCCGCCGCGGTGATCAGAACCCACGAATCCCGTTGGACGGCAGCACGATCGAATACTGCCAGCGCGGTACGACCGTCATGGGCGAGCGCGACGGCCTGCTGGGTGCTCAGCCCGTCGGCGATCTCGATCAGCGTCTCGGCCTTGGCGAGCGACTTCTCGGCATAGCCGCCGGTCGGCACACCACCGCCGATACCGCTGGCGGCGGTCTGGGTGACCACGCGCTTGCCGAGCCAGCCGGGATCGACCTCGGCACCCACCGCGGAGACGACACCGCCGATCGCGCCGCCGGGCACATACGGCGGGCTCAGCGGGAAGAAGTCCTGGCCCCAGCCACTGCGCAGCCGGGTGTCGAGGAACATCACGTCGGCGACTTCGACATCGACGACCACCTCGGCCGGACCCGGTTGCGGCACAGGGAATTCCCGCACCTCGAGCACTTCGGGACCACCAAATTCCCTGACCTGCACTGCACGCATCGCGACTCCTTCGTGGTGTTCACGGGACGCGTCCAGCATGGAACCTCGAGCGAAGTTCAGGTCAAGGGTGCTGAGGCGTGGATCACACGATCACGAGCCGCCGCCGCAACTGCTTCCGCCACCACAACTGCTGCTACTTCCGCCACCACAGCTGCTACTGCTCCCACCGCTACAACTACTGCTGCTCGAGCCGCCGCCACAGCTACCGGTGCTCCCGCCGCCACAGCCGCTGGTCGAACCACCACCGCAGCTCGATCCGTGACCGTGTGGCCCCGGCGACCCGTCGAACAATCCGAAACCGCCCGCCGACCCGGCCAACCAGCTCTGATCGACGTACCCGTGATCGTTGCGGGGCGGACTCAGCTTGCGGATCAGCACCACGATGGTCGTGACCAGCACCGCTACACCGATCACCAGAAACGCGAGCACGATCACCAACATCGAAACCATATCCGCAGGCTAGCCGCCCCGGCCGTCCCCAGCAGCACCTACGGGCGACCGCTCAGGGGGCTTACAGTGAATTCGTGGCGCTTTCGTTCCCCCGACGCGGTCCGCGACCGATCGACCTCACCACGGTCGACCGCACGGTCGCCGACCTGCACTTCCCCGACGCGATCTTCAAGACCTGCCCCTGGCAGCCGCGCGACCTGGTGGAAACCGGGCTGCGCCAATGGTTGCGCTGTTGCGGCGCGGCCATGCGCGACGACCAGGTGATCGGCATGCCCTCGCACGCGGTCGACGAGGCCTGGCACGGGCTCATCCTGTGCACCCAGCTGTACGCGAAGTTCTGCACCGAGGCCTACGGCCGGTTCCTGCATCACTTCCCCGACGGCGCGGGCGACAGTGCACCCGACCACGGGTCGATGATCGAACAGCTGGGCCGCACCGTGGTCGCCTGGTCGCTGGTGGCGCGACCGGGCGAAGAATGTGTGCTGTGGGATCTCGACCGCCAGGTCGGTGTCGAGAATCCGTGGGGCGTGGACGCCCGGCACGTCGCCGCCGTGGAGGAGCAACTGCGCCGGGCGTGATCGCCTAGACCAGCTTCATCCGGCGAGCCGCGAACCGCACCGCGCCGGGCGCGATCCGGTTGATCCGGTACTGCACCCACGATTCCGGCGTCACCGGCACGATCTCACGGCCGCTGCGCACCGCCTTCACGATCTGCGCCGCGACCTTGTCGGGGGTATAGCCGCGCCGCTCGTAGAGCTTGTCGAACTTGCGCTGGGTGGCCGCCTCTTCTTCGGCGGAGACACCCGAAATCCGGGTGGTGGCAACGATGTTCGTGTGCACGATGCCGGGGCACACGGTCGACACCGAGATGCCGCGATCGGCCAGTTCGGCGCGCAGGCAGTCGGAGAACATGAATACCGCCGACTTGCTGGTGGCATAGGCGGCCATGTCCCGCTGCGGGCTGTAGGCGGCCATGCTGGACAGGTTCACGATGTGCCCGCCGAGGCCGCGCTCTGCCATCGCGGCGCCGAAGGCACGGCAGCCGTTCACGACACCGCCGAGGTTGATCCGCAGCACCCGGTCGAACTCCTCGGACGGGGTGTCGAGGAAGCTGCCTGCCTGGCCGACGCCGGCGTTGTTGACCAGGATGTCGGGCACGCCGTGCACGGCGATCACTTCGTTCGCGTGCTCACGCACCGCGTCCGCGTCCGACACGTCGAGCGAATAGGCGTGCGCGACACCATCTTCGGCGAGGATGAGCTCGGCGGTCTCCTTGGCCGCGTTCTCGTTGACGTCGGAGATCACCACCTCGGCGCCGAGCCGGGCGAAGGCCAGCGCGGTCTCGCGGCCGATGCCGCTGCCGCCGCCGGTGATCACGACCAGCTTGTCGCCGAATTCCTTCCGGCCGCGGCCGACCTCGGCGCGCGCCAGGCCGCGGGGCACCTCGCCGCCGCCGAGCGCGTCGATCAGTTCGGTGGTCGCGGTGGCCAGCAGGTCCGGATGCGAGAACGGCATCCAGTGCCCGGCGGGGACGTCACGACGCCACAGCCGCGCGGTCCACTTGTGGGAATCGTCGTAACCGGCGGGGCGCACAGCCACGTCGCGTCCGGCGACGATCAGCTGTACCGGCACCTCGGTGCGGCGCTCGCGCGGCGACAGCATGCGCTGAGCGATATTCGCGCGGTAGATGAGCAGCCCGTCGACCATGTCACGCCGGAACGTGGGCCCGAGCACGACATTGGCCGGCGCGGTGTCGTTCATGACGGCGACGGCCCGCTGCCACACCTTCTCGGTGCCGATGGCGTTGAAGGTGGCGCGCGGCAGCACCGGGGTCATGAAGAACGCGGTGTAGGCCGAGGACAGCGCCTGGGTCACCGGCTGCCAGATGTTGCGCGGGGTCGGCCGCGAGAGCCGATCGCGCGTCCAGGCGGCCAGGTGATCGAGGTTCGGGCCGGACACGGAGGTGAACGAGGCGATCCGCTCGGTGGCCTGCGGCTCGCACACGGCCTCCCACACCTGTACCGAACCCCAGTCGTGGGCGAGCACGTGGACCGGGCGGTCGGGGCTCACCGCGTCGATGACCGCGTAGAAGTCGCGCGAGAGTTCCTCGAGCCGGAAGTCGGCGGTGCGCTGGGTGCGGGTGGACTCGCCGTGGCCGCGGGTGTCGTAGGCGACGACGTGAAAGCGTTCGGCGAGGCGCGGAATCACCTTGTCCCACAGATGATGTGTGTCGGGCCAGCCGTGCACGAGCACGACGGTGTCGGCCGCGGCGTCACCGTATTCGAACACGGCGAGCTCGAAATCGCCGTTGCGGACGGTGCGCCGGTTCGCGGCCGGTGTGGTCTCGACAGTCATATCTCTTCGGACTCCTTGTCCTGGAATCGAACTCACAGGTCGAGCACCAATCGCTCACCGTGCGAACGGGATACGCAGGCGAGCATCTCGCCTGCGGCGTGGTCGTCATCGGAGAGTGTGTTTTCCCGATGGTCGGGCGCGCCCGCCAGAACCCGCACCACACAGGTGCGGCAGAAACCCTGCCTGCACGAGTAGGGCTGGTCGGGGCGGGTGTCGAGGATGGCGTCGAGCGCGCTGCGATCGGCGGGCACCTCGATCACCGCGCCGGTGGAGGCGAATTCGATCTCGAACGCGGTGCCGTCGACGATCGGCGGCGGCGAGAACCGTTCGAAATGCAGTTCCACGTCGGGCATCGTTCGGACCGCGGCGACGATCGCCGAGGTCATCGGGGTCGGGCCGCACGAGTACACGGCGGTGCCCGCGCCGACGGCGGGCAGCAGGGCCGCCGCGTCGGGCAGGCCGTGCTCGTCGTCGGTACGCACGGTCACGTGCTCGCCGAAGCTCTCCAGCTCGGCAAGGAACGGGATGGTGTCGCGGGAGCGGCCGGTGTAGACCATCGTCCACGGCACCCCGAGCCGGTGCGCGAGCCGCGCCATCGGCAGGATCGGGGTGATCCCGATGCCGCCCGCGACGAAATGCAGCCGCTGCGCGGGCGAGCCGTGGCCCGGCACCGCGAACGGGAAGGCGTTGCGCGGGCCGCGGACGATGAACCGGCTGCCGACCGGCAGTTCGTCGTGCACCTCGAGCGAGCCGCCGCCGCCATCGGGGATGCGGCGCACCGCGATCCGGTAGGCGTGCGCGTCGGCGGGGTCACCGCACAGCGAGTACTGGCGCAGCCGGCCAGAGGGGAGCTCGAGATCCAGGTGCGCGCCGGGCCGCCACGCGGGCAGCTCCCGGCCGTCGGGCGACTCCAGGCGCAGGCTCACCACATCCTGGTCGTGCGCGACGATCCGGCGCTCGGTGACGACCACCGGGAACCGGCGATCGTCGACGCGCGGGCGCAGATCGCGGCGATTGACCAGGCCACTCCAGCGCAACCGGGCCGTCGCGATCGCGTCCAGCACCCGGGTGCCTGGATCGTGCCGGTGCTTGCCGTAGAGGTCGCCCGGCAGCGCCTGGGGTATGTCGCGCACGGTCACGAAGCGGCCGCCCGCGCGGCAGGCGACTGCGCGAGGTAGGCGACGGCCTGCGCGGTCGAACCGACATTCTCCGGGCTGTAGCCGGGCTGGAAGGTCGACAGCGCGCTGATCAGCAGCGACGGGATGCCGGGGAGCGCACCGCGCCACATCGCGGCCAGGACCGCGGCGATGACCCGCAGATAGCCGTGATCGGGCAGCCGCGGATCCTGCTGCACCAGGAACTTCGCGCCGCGCACCACCAGGGCGATGAAGATCGGGAACACCAGCACCATCGAGGCGCACCGGCGCACGTACCCGACGCCGAAGTACTCGGCGACATCGTGGGCGACGTTGCGGTGCTCGACTTCCTCGGCGCCGTGCCAGCGGAACAGGTCGGCCATGCGCGGGTCGGCGCCGAATTTCTCCAGGTCGGCGTTGATCACCCAGTCGCCGAGCCAGGCGAAGAAGTGCTCGAGGCAGGCGATGAACGCGAGCCGTTCGACCAGCATCTGCCGTCCGGCGCGGTCGTCGCCGCCGCGGGGGCCCAGCGTCTTGCGGAACAGATACTCCATCTGCCGCACATAGGGGCCCGCGTCGATGCCGTTGGCGGTGAGCACGTCGCGCAGGACCTTCTCGTGGGTCTCCGCGTGCATCGATTCCTGCCCGATGAAACCGAGCATGTCCTCGCGCAGCTTCTCGTCCTTCACGTAGGCCAGTGCCTCGCGATAGGTCACGATGAACATGCGCTCGCCCTCGGGCAGCAGCATGTTCAGCGCGCTGATCAGGTGCGACGCGTACGGTTCGGCCGACATCCACTGCAGGTCGACGCCCGACCAGTCGAAGGTCACATTGCGGGCGTGCAGAGCGACCTTGCCGGGATCTACCTCCGGTCGCCGTGCTGCCCGGCGAAGTAGCTTCATCGGTACTCCTCGTCTCACCGCGCGATACTCCTTCGAGCGCCGGGCGCGACGGTGCGCCGGTCGTGCGGTAAGGCAATGATACATGTACGTAGTATTTGAAGTAACACCTAATTTCGTGGCGTTTTGCCGAAATCAGGCCACGAGAAGCGCCGCGCAGCCGACGTCCGGCGACGGATCCGGCGCAGCGACACACCCGGATCCCAGGTCCCGTCGCGTCCGCGTGTCAGCGGGTAGCACGCGAACCCGATGACGGCGGCGCTCGCGTGCCCGATATCGGTGAAGGTCCGGCTCAGCAGGATCGGCGGAATCACCACGGCGAACACACCGAGCACGTACCACCAGCGCCACGGCCGCACCAGCCGATAGGCCAGCACGGCGGCGACGCCCGCCAGCGCGTAGCTGACGCCGATGTCGAGGGTGTACATCGCCCGCTCCGGCGCGTCGTCGTTGCGGATCGCCCACAGCAGCACACCCTCGCTGAGATAGGTGGCGCCCACGTGCGCGAGCACGGCCACCACCAGCCAGCGCACTGTGCCGAGCCACCGCTCGGCGTTGGCGTGAAAGATCGTGAACAGCACCGCGTAACCGAACCAGCCGCCGCCGTCGGTCCAGAACGCGCTGCCGATCAGCACCCGGACGGGGTCCTCGCCGAGGTGGTACAGATTGGTCGACCGATGCCCGAGCCAGGCCCTGGCCTCCCCGGGCGTGAGCCGGTCGATGATGACGGTCGTCACCGCCAGCGCGGCCAGCCACAGATACGTGCCCGGCGCGCTGCGCAGCCACCGCCAGATCCCGGCCGCCACCGCGCCGGCTCGCGCTCGCCCGCCGCCCGATGCGCTCACCTTCGCCAGTGTGCCGGACTCCGCCGCTGTTTCCGCGTGTGCGGCCCGGGTAGTCGGCAAACAGAAACCCCGATCGAGACGCGGAGGTGTAGCTATGCCGCAGCAAGCATGGAGCAACAAGCGCGAACGGCAGTACAAGCACATCAAGGAATCGCAGCAGGAACGCGGCGTCGGCGAGGACAGGGCCGAGGAGATCGCGGCGCGCACGGTCAACAAGTCGCGGGCGCAGTCCGGTGAGGCCGAGCGGTCGAGCAAGCTCTCCCGCACCGACACCTCGCCGCAGCGTCGTGGCGGCCAGCGGTCCCATCGCAAGGGCCCGCGCGGTCTGACCCGTGACCAGCTCTACGAGGAGGCGCGCCGCCGCCACATCGACGGTCGCTCGAAGATGAACAAGCAGGAACTGGCCCACGCCCTCGGTCGCGACTGACGGCAGGGAAGGCTCGCTATAGGCAGGTGAGCGCCGTGATCCGGGTCGGCACCTCCGGCTGGCAGTACCGCGACTGGCGTGGCGTGCTGTATCCGGACGGTCTGCCGATGCGGCGCTGGCTCGAGCACTACGCCGACGCGTTCACCACGGTCGAATCCAACAACGCCTTCTACCGGCTGCCGAGCCGGGAGACCTTCGCCGCGTGGCGGGAGCGGACACCGGCGGACTTCCTGGTCGCGGTGAAAGCCAGCCGGTTCCTCACCCACATCAAGCGACTGCGCGAACCCGAGGAACCCGTGCAGCGCCTGCTCGATCGGGCCGAAGGACTCGGCAGGCAACTCGGCCCGATCCTGCTGCAACTACCGCCGACCCTGCGCGCGGATGCCACGCTGCTCGACGACTGCCTGCGCTGCTTTCCCACGTCGGTGCGGGTCGCGGTGGAACCCCGGCACGAATCGTGGTGGACCGACGACATCCGCGCGGTGCTGGAAGCCCGGCGCGCCGCACTGGCCTGGGCCGATCGCGACTCCCGCCCGATCACTCCGCTCTGGCACACCACCGACTGGGCCTACCTGCGCCTGCACGCGGGCCGCGCGCACCCGGCGCCGCACTACGGCCGCCACGCGCTGGACAGCTGGGTGCACCGGCTGCTCGACGCCTGGCCCGACACCGCCGACATCCATGTCTACTTCAACAACGATCCCGGTGGCGCGGCCGTGCGCGACGCGATCACCTTCGCCCACCTCGCGGACCGGGCAGGCGCGTGTGTCACCCGCGTGCCCGAGTCCGCACCGGCTACCCCGGGAGGAATCGGATAACGACCGGTCACCAGCCCGGATCGACGTCCATCGGCACGTTGATCCAGCTCGGCCGGGCCGGGTCGAGCTCGAGGTGCTGGGTCCGCAGGCCGCTCTCGTTCAGCAACGGCCGCAACGGGATTCCGCTGGGGAAGTTGCTCGCGAACACGTCGACGCGCAGGCGGTGGCCCGGCAGCAGGACGCCGTCGGTGGCGCGGATGCCGATGTCGATCGTGGTCGGCTCGCCCGGCACGACCGGCTGACGGGTGGCCAGGGTGAGAATCGGGTACGGGTCGGTGTAGTCGCCGTTGGATGAGCGCGTCGACTTGCCGTCGTCGACCGCGCGCAGCGAGGCCACCAGCTGACCCTGCGACCACACCGTCGAACGACCGTCGGGCGCAACGTCGTTCACCGTCACCGTCCAGTAGCCGTCGGTCGCGTCGAGCACCGTGTTCAGGTGTGCCGCGATCGAGCCCGAGATGCGGGTCGGCTGGGTCACCGGCGCGGTGGTGAAGGTCAGCGCCGCGCCTTCACTGATCCTGGCGTCCTTGGCGCAGACGTCGGGCAGCGGGATCAGACCGGCGGTGCCCTGCGCGGCATCGCGCGAGCAGATGGTGGTCAAGCTCGGGTCGACCGAAACCCGCTGGGCGGCACCGGGTGCGGTGACCAGGCTGCCGTCGTGCCTGCTGCCCGGCGCGGTCCCCGAGGACGCGCCGTCGAGGTACAGGCGCCGGTGCTGCATGCCCGGCCGCGGGAACGCGACGTCGGTGGTCCACTGCTCGCTGCCCTGCTGCCATAGGGTGACCGGCTCGTAGCGGTCGACGCCGTTGTCGATGCCCTTGAGCCACTTGTCGAACCAGGCGCGCTGCAGCGATTCCAGCGGCGCGGGCGCATCGGCCTGACCCAGGCCCGAGCTCACGGTCACGTGGTAGACGTTGCCCATGACGAGCTTCTTCTGCTCGGCGGGCACATCGACGGCGTTGTAGATGCGCGGGGTCGAGTAGGTGAAGATGTCGTGCCAGCCGCCGTAGAGGAAGGTCGGCACCCGCACCTGATCCGGCGCACCGACCCAGGCGGTCCGCAGCGGGCTCTCGTCGTCGAGGATCGCGGCCATCTCCGGCGGGATCTGGTCCACGCTCGGGGTGGTCAGGGCGGCGATGAGCACATTGAAGAAGGTGAACGGGTCACGCACCCGGTCGGCCAGCCAGGTCCAGTCGAACTTGCCGGTCAGGATCGAGACCAGGTCCGGCAGCAGTTTCGAGCCGTCGACAGCGAGCAGCCAGGCCGGGATGAAGCCGATGCCGAGCGCGCCACCGGGAGCGGCGACATCGCGGATCAGGTCGCTGCCCGGCACGATCGGGAAGATCGCCTTGAGCGCCTCGGGTTGACGCTGCGCGGTGTGCAGCTGGTTGATCCCCGAGTAGGAGATGCCGCTCATTCCGATCTTGCCGTCGGACCAGCGCTGCTTGGCGGCCCAGTCGACGACCTCGACGCCGTCGAGCTGTTCGCGTTCGCCGAACACCTGCCAGGTGCCCTGCGAGAAACCGGTGCCGCGCACGTCGACGACGACCTGGGTGTAGCCGCCACGGATCAGGTTCCGGTCGACACCGAAGGTGCGCGCGGCGCCGCCGGGCAGGGCCTTCATCATGTCGCTGAGGCTGCTGAAACCGAAGGGTGAGAAGTCCAGGTTCTGCAGGACCGGCATCAGCAGGTCGGACAGGCCGGGCACCGCGAGCGTCGAGTCGGCGATGTTGGACACGAGCTTCGTGTACGGCGTCATGTTGACGATCGTCGGCGTCGGCTCGGCGATCGGCTGACCGTCAGCGCCCGCCGGGTGATAGACGTTGGCTTTCAATACCGTTCCGTCACTCATGGTGATCGGCACGTCCCACTCGATGAAGACGTTCGGGTATTGCTGCGGCCCGTTGTGGGTGGCGACGAATTGCGCGTCCAGCCCGTCGGTGGCAGGCAATGCCTGGCCCACCGGCGCCGACGCGACCGCCCCCGCGAACACGACGACAGATGCGACCAGCGCGGCCAGTCGCCCTCGTTGTTTGATCATGCTTCGGTCTCAGCCCTCCACCATCGGGAACCACGACGTTCCCGTACCGGAAAGTAACGTAGCCTGCGTCACGTTCGATCGCAAGAACATGTTCCCGGCCCACCTCCTGCACCGACCAGCCGCTGCGCCGACCCGATCGGGCCACCTGACAGAATCGACGATGTGAACGCGCCCGAACTCGATGCCGACGGACGCAGATACCGCGGCGCCGCTCCAGGGCAGCGTCAGCAGGAGCGCCGCGCCCGGCTGATCGACGCGGCGACCGAGGCGTTCGGCACCGATGGCTACCGCAACACCACGGTCACCACCATCTGCGCCGCCGCAGGCGTCGGCAAGCGATACTTCTACGAATCCTTCACCGACAGCGAGGATCTACTGCTCGAGGTGTATCGCGAGGTCGCCGCGCGGATGCTCGAGGCGATCCATGTCGGCATCGGCGACGTCGAGGCCGAGATCGCCACCAGGGTGCGTAGCGCGCTGACGGCGTACTTCCAGCTCATCCTCGACGACCCGCGAGTGCCGAGGATCGCCTTCTTCGAGATCCTCGGCGTGAGCCCGACCGTCGACCGCGCCTATCACGATGTGCTCGACGCCCTGATCGACATCTGCATGGCCCTGCTGACGCCGTATGTGGACCTGGACAACCATCCCGCCGTGAGCGTGCGGATGGTGGTTCTCGGACTGGTCGGCGCGATCCTGATCATCGCCCAGAAATGGGTGCTCGACGACTACCGCCAGCCACTGGCGGACGTCGTCGACAGCGGCTTCCTCGTGGTGACCGCCGTGCTGGAGCGGATCGGCTCGGTCGCCGAATAGTGTTGCGCTAGAAGGCTTTACGCGCGGCGATACCGTCGAGCAGAGCCGTCAGACCGAAGCGGAAGCTGCTGTCGGGCGCGGCGTTGTAGCCGGTGCCTGCGGCGCGCTCGATCCGGGCGCGCAGACGGGGGAACGTGCCCGCGATCTCGCTCGCCTCGGTCATCGCCTGCGCCAGCTGCGCTTCCGGGTCGGCGCCGCCTTTGCTCAGCCGCCTGCGCAGGGAGACGTTGGCGGCGGGGCCGGTCGCGTTGCCGAGGACGAACAGGAAGATCGCGGCGACGGCGCGATCGGCATCGTCGTCGTCGAATCCGGCCGTTTCGAAGATCGCCAGCGCGTTCTCGTCGTGCCGGGATTTGTTGGGTCCGTACAGCAGATGGCTCGCCTGCGCCTGCACGAGCCAGGGGTGCCTGGCCAGCGCCTCGTACATCCCGCCGGCCATCGTCTCGGCGGCCGCGCGCCAGTCGGCGGCATCAGGGTCGGGCAGGTCGATCTCGCCCCACACCTCGTCGACGGCCAGGCGCACCAGGTTGTCCTTGTTCTTCACATGCCAGTACATGGCGGTCGCGGCGGAGTCCAGGCGCTGGCCGAGGCTGCGCATGTTCAGCCCGTCGAGGCCCTCCTCGTCGAGCAGTTCGATCGCCGCGCCGACGATCTGTTCCCTGGTCAAGGTGTCGCGTGCCATGCCGCCACGATAGGCGCGCACGATCGACTTTCACAAAGTTCAAGAAAGTTCTTGCACTTAGTTCAAGTCTGACGCTATGGTTCTTTTACTTAGTTCAAGTCAGATCGGAGCACCCCATGAACACCCTCGTCGCCGCCATCGAGATCGCCATCGCCGCCGCCTTCGTGAGCATGCCGATCGTTCGCCACCGCTACGGCAAGGCCGCCATGGCGACCGCGCAGGCCGAGCTGTCGCGTCAGGGCGTGCGGACCACGGCGCTGCACGAGCACGGCATGCGGTTCGATGCCAGCGGACACGAGAGCGCGGCCCCGCTGAGCGTCGCCGCGATCATGCTCACCGCGGCCGGGCTGAACCTGGCAGGCCTCGACATCGCCCGCCCGGTGAACTGGGTGGTGCTGGCCCTGGTGTTCCTCGGCAACTGCGTGATCGTCTACAGCAACCACACCGCGGTGCGGTCGGTGACGGCCGCCTTCGCCCGCACCGGCGATCCCGAGCTGGCGCGGATCGACGTCCCCGCCCTGCTCGATCGCGCCGAAGCCGGGTTCCCGGCGTGGACCTGGACGCTCCAGAAGGTCCGTAACACAGTGGTTTTCGGTGGCGCTGTCATCGGGCTGGCGCTGTCGATCCTCGGCTGAGATCCCCTTCCCGAAGCCCCGGTTCCGGCCGGGGTTTCGTCGTGTCCGTCAGCCGATCCCGGCCGTGAACTCGGCGAACCGCTCGGCGATGCGGTCGGGGTATTCGCCGTTGATGGCGTGCGAGGCGTCCGGCCACACCTCGACCTGGGCGCCGGGGATCAGCTGCGCGGTGGCGGCGGCCTCGGTCGCGTCGTGCACGATGCTGCGCCCGGCGAACACGGCGAGCACGGGCACGGCGATCGCGCGCAGTTCTTCCTCGGTCGGGCGCGCCAGCAGCGGCTGGGCGTCGCGGTAGTCCTTCATGCCGGAGGCGATCAGCCTGCCCTCGGGGACCGAGTCGTCGACGGGGGCACCACCGGAGATCCAGCTCAGCAGGCGATTGCGCAGGCGGGCAGGCATCGCGGGGATGGCGCTGCCCAGCGAGACGATGATCATCTTCCCGCTCAACCGGGCGAAGGTGTTCGCCGGATCGAGCAGGGTGATCGAAGCGACGCAGCCGGGGCGGTGCATGGCGGTCTGCACCGCCAGGTTCGCGCCGATGCTCACGCCGAGCAGATGGGCGCGGGGAACACCCAGTCCTGCAATGGTTTCCGAGACCCAAGTGGCCTGATCGAGTCCGTCGATCAGCTCCCTGGTCTGGCCGCTCGCGCCCGGCTCGCCGACGCTGTCCACCGACCAGACGGTGTGCCGCGCCCGCAAGCCGGGCAGGTTGGTGGCCCACATCGGGGTCGATGCCTGCCTGCCGGACAGCAGGACCACCGGCGTGCCGCCGCTGGGGCCGAACCGGTAGGCGCGCACCTGCCCGAACGAAGTCGGCACCGCCGCCATCGCGTCGGGCTTCGGTAGTTCCGCCATGCCTGCGTGGTAGGCGGCGGCGAACCGGTGGAAACTCGCCTGGTCGGTGAAGTACCCGACCTTCTCCGCGGGTCGACCGATCGTGGGATCCAGGAAGAACTCGTCCTCGGCCATGCCGCCGAGGGTAGTCCGCGCACCGGGCCAGGTGACGCAGCCGGGCCGATCAGCGTCCGCGCAGCAGGGCGACGATCGCGGCCTGATCGAGGCGTTCGGCGTTCTGCAGTGCGGTGCGGCCGTCCGCGTCGCGGATCTGCGGGTCGGCGCCCGCGGCGAGCAGCGCGGTGACCGTCTCCTGGTAGCGCTGCGAGCCGTCGCCGTAGACGATCGCCTCCTGCAGTGCGGTCCACTGCGGCTTGTTGACGTGGTTGACGTCGACACCGGCGGCGATCAGCGTGCGCACGGTGCTCACGTGCCCGTGTTCGCTCGCCGGGATGAGCGCGGTGCCGCCGTACCGGTTGACGCTGCGCAGGTCGGCGCCGTGCCGCAGAGTCGGCTCGAGGATCTCGTCGAAGCCCTCCGCGCCCGCGTACAGGTAGGCGGAGTCCTGCAGGTCGTCCTTGGCGTTCACATCGGCGCCCGCCTCGATCAACGCCACCGCGGCCGCGCTCGCCCGGTTCTTGGTCGCCGCGACCAGCGGGGTGCGGCTCTTGTCGCCGCGGGTCTCCCTGTCGGCGCCGCGGGCGATCAGGTCACGCACCCGGCCCGCGTCGTTGTCCGCGGCGGCGGCGAACAGTTCGTCGTCGAGACTGTGATCGACCTGCCGGGTGGCCTGCGGTGCCTGCGTGGTCTGCGCGGATACCTCGGTGGTCACCGTGGCCTCGGCGGCCCGCGGCACGTCCGGGTCGGCGGAGCAGGCGCCGATACCCACCGCGAGCACCGCGAGCGCGAGCACGCGGGTGCCACGGGCTGTGGGGCGAGCCGGATTCATAGGTTTCTCCTCTGGTCAGGTCCCCTCCACCGTGCCCACCGGGCCCCACCGCGTCCAGGACGCAGTACCGATCGCCGCCATCGACACCGTCTATGGGTCTGTGGCGGTAACTGACGGGTGAACAGCGAAGAACCATCACGCTCGCTGTATTGCTTTGCGCGCCACCAGATGTCCAGACTGAGATCCGTTCGACAGCGCGGTCGATGTCTCCCGCGGCCCTGCGCGCGCTCGTTCCGGGCCGTGCTCAGGACGAGCCGAAGGACCCACGATGCCGTTTCTGCTGATCTCCGGAGTCTTCGTCGCCAAGGGCGCTCAGCCGGACGGTGATTCGGTGCGGTTCCGGCCCGGCGACCCCACCGAATGGGACCGGGTGGGCGGTCCGCACCGGGTCAAGCGCAATGCATCGGGCGCCGCGCAGCTGCGCCTGGACGGCATCGATTCCCTCGAGACGCACTACACTCCCCGGCACGGCACCCGCACCCATCAGCCGCTGCCGCTGGCCCATGCGGCCGCCGAGGAGCTGCTCGCCTGGCTGGGCTTCACCGGGGTGGTGCGCAACGCGAGCGAGACCGTCACCAGCACCGACCAGGCCGAAGTGCCCGGTTTCATCCTGACCCGCGGCGCCGACCTGCACGGGCGGTGCGTCGCGTTCGCCGGGCGCGGCCCGTCGCCCGGCGCCTCCGGCACGGAGATGTTCGTCGACATCGCCCTGCTGCGGCTCACCCTCAACCATCACCAACTGGCGACCGGACTCGCGTATCCGACGTTCTACCGCAGCCTGTTCCCCACCCTGCGCGAAGAATTCGCCGCGGTCGCGACGGCGGCCGCCACCGCACCCACGCCGCTCGGCGTCTGGGCGGCCGACGCGACGACCACCGGGGCCACGGTCAGCTCGCCGACCTCGCTGTCCGAGGACGTGATCCTGCTCCCGAAACTGTTCCGCCGCCTCGCCGACTACCTGGAACTCGGCGACGGCGACCTCTCCCTCGACGGTTTCCCCGCCTTCCTCGCCCAGGCCGCCGACCGCTTCTTCATCCTGTCCACCGGGCATTCCACCACCGGACTCGACGCGATCACCGTCATCGACGGCCAGACCGTGCGCCTGACCCATCCGCCGACGGATCTGGTCTTCGACGAAAAGTGACCGGTTGACCATCCCGGTTCCCGGGGTAACCCTGGGATATGACTACTCACGAGGATCAGCAACTCGACGAGGTCATCGAACGGTTGACCATCCGTTATCCCACCATCGCCCCTGCCGAAATCGCCGACATCGTCCGGCACACCTACGACCACTTCGCGAAGGTGCACGTCCGCGACTTCGTTCCGCTGCTCGTCGAGCATCATGTGCGGGAAGAGCTGGGCACGCCGACCGGGAATATCCCACCCATCCCGGACTGATCGGGCCGCGGCACCGCTAGCGTTGGCGTAGCACACGCCGACACTGAGGAGTTCCGCATGCCCGAGACCGTCCGTGGAGTCATCGCCCGCGCGCAGGATGCCCCGGTCGAAACGGTCGACATCGTGATCCCCGATCCGGGGCCGCACGATGTGATCGTCCGTGTGCAGGCCTGCGGGGTCTGCCACACCGACCTGCACTACCGCGAGGGCGGGATCAACGACGAGTTCCCGTTCCTGCTCGGTCACGAGGCCGCCGGTGTCGTCGAGACCGTCGGCGCCGCGGTCACCCACGTCGCCGAAGGCGATGTGGTGGTGCTGAACTGGCGCGCGGTGTGCGGCGAATGCCGGGCCTGTCGGCGTGGCCGCCCCTGGTACTGCTTCGACACCCACAACGCGAGCGCCCCCATGACGCTCACCGACGGCACCCCGCTGACCCCGGCACTCGGCATCGGCGCGTTCGCGGACAAGACCCTCGTGCACGAAAAGCAGTGCACGAAAATCGATCCCGAGACCGACCCGGCGGTGGCGGGCCTGCTCGGCTGCGGCGTGATGGCAGGTATCGGCGCCGCTGTGAACACCGGCGCGGTCTCGCGCGGCGACAGCGTCGCGGTGATCGGCTGCGGCGGTGTCGGTGACGCCGCCGTCGCGGGCGCTCGCCTGGCCGGGGCAGGCACGATCATCGCGATCGACCGCGACCCGCGAAAGCTGGAGTGGGCGAAGGATTTCGGCGCGACGCACACCATCGACGCGAGCACCGGTGACGTGGTCGAGCAGATCAAGGAGCTCACCGACGGCTTCGGCGCCGATGTCGTGATCGACGCGGTCGGCAGGCCGGAGACCTGGCAGCAGGCGTTCTACGGTCGCGACCTCGCGGGCACCGTGGTACTCGTCGGCGTCCCGACACCGGACATGAAGCTCGAGATGCCACTGATCGACCTGTTCTCGCACGGTGGCTCCCTCAAGTCGTCCTGGTACGGCGACTGCCTGCCCGAACGCGACTTCCCGATGCTCATCGATCTCTATCGCCAGGGCAGGCTGCCGCTGGACCGCTTCGTCACCGAGCGCATCGGCCTCGACGAGGTCGAGCAGGCGTTCACCGCCATGGGCGAGGGCCGGGTGCTGCGTTCGGTGGTGGTGTGGTGAGCGCCCGTATCGAGAAGGTCGTCACCTCAGGCGTTTTCGCGCTCGACGGCGGGACCTGGGAGGTCGACAACAATGTGTGGCTGATCGGCGACGACGACGAGGTACTGATCGTCGACGCCGCCCATGATGCCGACGCCATCGCCGCAGCGGTCGGCTCCCGGCACGTCACCGCGATCCTGTGCACGCACGGCCACAACGACCACGTGACCGTCGCGCCCGAACTCGCCGAACGCCTCGACGCCCCCGTCCTGCTCCACCCCGGCGACGAGCCGCTGTGGCGGATGACCCACCCCGATGCGGGCTACCGCTCGCTGGCCGACACCACCCGGATCACGGTGGCGGGCACCGACATCGACCTCCTGCACACCCCCGGCCACTCCCCCGGCTCGGTCTCGCTGCACCTGCCCGAACTGGCGGCGCTGTTCACCGGTGACACCCTGTTCGCGGGCGGTCCGGGCGCCACCGGCCGCTCGTTCTCCGATTTCGGCACGATCATCGATTCGATCCGCGACCGATTGTTCGCGCTGCCCGAGGAGACCACCGTCCACACCGGCCACGGCGACACGACCACCATCGGCGCCGAGAAACCCGCCCTCGCCGACTGGATCGCCCGCGGTCACTGACGCCACCGATCCGGACAATCGATCACCAGGCTCCGGCGGAGCCTGGTGATCTTGTTTCGCGAATCAGGAGTCGCGGCTCCGCGCGGCCGATCGGCCTATGCCCGGCACGAATCTGCCTGTCGTGGCGCAGTAGTCCCGATAGCTCGCGCCGTGGACCCTGGCCAGGTACGGCTCCTCGACCACCCTGACCTGTAGTTCGATCGTCACGAGGAGCAGCAGGAATGCCGCCAGCGCGACGACGTTCGGGATGATCAACGCGATCCCCGCGCCGAAGACGAGCATGGCGGTGAAGATCGGGTTGCGCACCAGACCGAACACGCCGGTGCGGACCAAAGTCGTTGTCTCGCTGGCGTCGACACCGATGCGCCAGGATTCGCCCATCTCGTTCTGCGCGTAGAGGGTCGCGCCGATTCCCGCGATCGCCAGAACGAATCCGGCCGCTTGGATCGGCGCGGCGGTGAGCGTGGCGATCGGGCCGAGTACGCCGCCGAGTTGCAGAGCCACACCGGCGAGCCCGACGACAATCGCCGCGATGAAGCCGACACCGGCCAGCCATTCCAGCGACCCGGGGCGTCCGCTGATACCCCGGAAGCCGGTGGAGCCGGTCGCTCGATACTGCCGCCAGCTGCGCCAGCCGAATCCGAGCGCACCGAAAATCACGTACAGGACCAGTGCCGAGACAGCCATGGCCGGTTCCTTTCCTCAGTCGTCGCAGCAGTCGCGGGCCGCGACCGTGCCCAGTGGCGGTGTCGCGCAACAGGTGTCGCCCCGCCACGCGTCGCGACCTTCTTTCACGGCGATGACCGCGATCACCAGGGCGGCGATCGGGTCGGCCCACGACCAGCCGAACAGGGCATTGAGCAGCAACCCGGCCAGCAGCACCGCGGACAGGTAGGTGCACAGCAAGGTCTGCTTGGAGTCGGCGACCGCCGAAGCCGAGCCGAGTTCGCGACCCGCGCGGCGCTGCGCCGCCGACAGGACCGGCATGATCACCAGACTCGCCGCCGCCAAAGCGATTCCGACCGGCGAATGCCGTGCTTCCCCCACTCCGAACAGCGCGCGCACCGCGTCGACGGTGACGTAGGCGGCCAGCGCGAAGAACGAGAACGCGATGATCCGCAGGGCGACCTTCTCCCTGGCCGCCGGGTCGCGCCCGGCGAACTGCCACGCCACCGCGGCCGCGGAGGACACCTCGATCACCGAGTCGAGCCCGAAGCCGATCAATGCCGACGAGGACACCCGGGTGCCCTCGGTCAGCGCGATGACCGCCTCGATCACGTTGTAGCTGATCGTCGCGGCCACCAACCAGCGGATCCGGGTGGCGAGCACCTCGCGACGATCCGGAAGTACCAGCGGCGCACCGATTTCCGGCATCAGCAGCACTCCTGGGTCGCGGCCGCCGGGCAGCAGGCCGGATCGACTTCCAGCACCAGGCCGAGGAGGTCGTCGAGTGCCCGGCCGATCCGTGGATCGGCCAGCTCGTAGCGGCTACGCCGGCCTTCCGCAACGGCGACAACCAGCCCACAGCCGCGCAGACAGGCCAGGTGGTTGGACAGGATCTGCCGCGACACCCCGATCTTGTCCGCCAGCTCCGACGGATACCCGGGCCCGGCTCGCAGGCTCAGCAGGATCTGCGTCCGGGTCGAGTCCGACAGCGCATACCCGAAGCGGGACAGTGCGTCGCCGTGCATCACGGTGTCCATAGTTCTACTGTACAGAGATTTCTGTATTCAGAAAACCCTGTACAAATACTGCCGCACCGCCTAGCGTTCAGCGCCGGCAGACGCGACCGCCGGCACCTGAGCCTGCGCAGGCCCCTCGTCCGAGCTCCGCATCCAGACGACGAGGGCGATGATCAGAGCGAAGGCGGCCAGCGCGGTTCCGGTGCGCAGGAAGTGGAACGCGTCCCAGCGGGCGAGAATCGTGGCGTAGTCCGCCGGAGCTCCAGCGACCGCCCACTCGTTGATCCGGTGGTTGATCGGCACATTGCCCAGTCGCGTGATGAGGAACGAGGCGACCACCAGCGCCGTCGCGACGGCGGCGACGATCCGGTGCCGACCCGTCGCCAGGACGGCGGCGACCAGGCAGCTCAGCGCGGCGGCGGCCATCGTGGCCTGCATGCTGATGCTGTTGTTCTGCATGAGTTCGGTGTGGAAATCGAGGCGCATCTGCAGCGGCACCCGGTCGAAGGTCGGAACGAGGTTGGCGGCGCCGTAGCCGAAGGCGCCGGCGAGCAGTCCGGTGGCGAGCAGGGCGAACGAGCGGATACTTCGGACGAGCACAGGAATCTCCTCGGGGATCAGGCGGCGGGAACGGTGCGGGTGAGCTGGTCGGCGCGGCGGAGCTTGCCGTCCGGCGTGAATTCACCGAACAGGAAGACCTCCGTGGTGACGGTTCCCGTCGTGCGCATCGTGGCGTGGATGGTCATCCGCACGGCCATCCGATCGCCGTCCGCGATCACCTCCGCGACCTCGAACCGGTAGTCGCGCAGGTTCTTTCGCACGGGACGGAGGTGGGCGACCAGCCGGTCCCGATCCAGCCTGATCCCGTCGGCGACCTGCACGATGTCGGGCGTGTGGAATCGGTCGACGACGTCGGCCGGATCGTTGTCACCATCCAGCGCGGCGGCGGTGTACTCGGTGAAGAAATCGGCGATGAACTGCTCGGGTGAGCGGGGCGGTGCGGGGTCCATGACACTCCAGCCGTAGAATTCTTACAGTGCTGTAAAGGTTAGACATAGCCACGCAACTTTGACAAGGGTGTAAGACTTTGACCGGATCAGAGGAACCGAAACGACGCGCGGACGCCACCCGCAGCAGGGCGGCCGTCCTCGACGCCGCCACCCGGCTGTTCGCCACCCAACCGGACGCCGGGATGGCCGCGGTCGCCGCCGAGGCAGGGGTCACGCGGCAAACCGTCTACGCGCACTTCGCTTCCCGGGACGATCTGGTCAACGCCGTCGTCGATCGCACGACCAGACAGGCCGACGAAGCCATGCGGGCGGCCGACCTGGACAGCGGCCCGGCCACCGATGCCCTGGTGCGGATGCTCGACGTCGGCTGGCGGTTCTTCCGGGTCTCCCCGCTCGCCCACCATGTCGGCGCGTTCGCGCGCCGGCACGACGAGGATCGTCAGCTCCCCATCAACTACCGGCTGCTCCGTCTTGTCACCAGAGGGCAGCGTGCGGGCGAGTTCGACGGGGCTATGTCGCCGCAGTGGCTCGTCACCGCGATCGTCGCGGTCAGCCATGCGGCGGGCGACGAGGTCAGGGCAGGTCGGATGACACAGCCGCAGGCGCAGACGGTGCTGCGCGACAGCGTCCTTCGGCTGGTCGGCGGGAGCGTAAACATTCCGTAAGGCGGTTCGGCGACAGTGGCATCACACCGCACAACGAAGGGATGCACATCATGCGCAAGTTCAAGCTCCAGGTCCAGACCACCATCGACGGCTTCATGGCAGGCCCGAACGGCGAGATGGACTGGCTGACGTTCGCGTGGAGCGACGACCTCGCCGCCCACATCGGTGCGCTGACCGAGCCGGTCGACACCATCGTGCTCGGCCGCAAGCTCGCCGAAGGGTTCATTCCGCACTGGGCCGCGCAGCCCGAGCACGAGACCCAGGAGGCGATCGACACCATGAACAAGACCCCGAAGGTGGTCATCTCGCGGACCATCACCGAATCACCGTGGGACAACACCGTTGTCGCGGCCGACGCGGCCGCGACGATCCGCGAACTGAAGGCGCGGCCGGGCGGCGACATCATCGCCTACGGCGGTGGCGAACTCGTGTCGAGCCTGATCGCGCAGGGGCTGTTCGACGAGCTGAACCTGTTCGTCAACCCGACCGCGATCGGCGCCGGACTCCCGGTGTTCGCCGCGACCGGCGCGAACCAGCAGTTCGAGCTGGAGTCCGCGACGCGATTCGAGTGCGGGATCGTCGGTCTCCGCTACGTGCCCGTTGCGTGAGCTCGCAGGCGCGGATGTCGAGAGCCCTGGCTCGCAGGCAATGCGGCGACGGCGTCGATGAGTTCGCGTGCCGCGGCGGCGGTCAGGTCGAGGCCCGCCGTGTGCGCAGCGATGAAGGCATCAGCGCCGAGCCCGGTGCGCACCGTCGTGGTTGCCCGGTCGATATCGGGCTGTTCGGCCGGCAGCAAGGGCATTCCGGTGCTGGTCCGCAGCGCTTCCGCGGCGCCGAGCAGGCGTGCGGCGGTGTCGAATTCGCCGAGGGCGGCGGTAGCAGCGGCCGCACCGCCCAGCGCGAAGGCGGCATCGCGGGGTGCGTCGATGCGTTGCGAGCCGTCGAAGGCGCGCAGATGCTCGGTCAGGCCGGCAGCCGGTTCGCCGCGCTGTTCCAGCAGATAGCCCAGTTCGACCTGGAGCATCGGCACGAACAGCGGCGTCTCGGATTCGTCGGCCGAGTCGGCGAGCAGACCTCGCAGGAGCCGTTCGGCCTCCTCCGGCCTGTCGTCGCGACGGGCGGTGAAGGCCAGCACGATCGAGGCGAACAGCCGGCCCGCACCATCGCCCTGTTCGGCCGCCAGCACCATGGCCTGCTCGGCGAAATCGCGGGCCTCGTCGAATTCGGTGTGCTGCATGGCGATCCAGCCGAGCCAGCACAGATGCGCCGAAGCCTGGCCCCATAGCTCCAGCTCCCTGGCCAGGACGAGGGCCTCCCGGTGGATGTCGGCCGCGCCGTGCAGGTCGCCGGTCAGCTCGGCCAGACCGCCCAGCCATTCGGCGGCCTGCAGCCGCCCCCACCGGTCGCCGAGTTCGGCGAACAGCCGCGCGGCCTCGGTGGCGTAGCGCGCCAGGGCAGCCACGTCGGCGCGGCTGTGCGCGGATTTCGCCAGCGCCACCTGGATGGTCGCGACGCTCCAGCGGTCACCGAGGTCGCGGCATTCCGCGAGCAGGTCCCGCACGGAGGTTTCCAGGTCCTGGTCGGTGCCCGCTTCCAGCGCCGACATCAGCAGGATGACCTCGGCGCGCACCCGCACGGCCGGGTCGTCGAGTGCGGCCAGGGCGGCCGACACCTCCGCGCGGCGCGCGCTCACGTCGAGGAAGTCGCCCTGCCGGAAGGCGGCCGTGAGACGCCAGGCAGCGACCGGCGCCCGGCGCTGGGCGGTCCCGCCGAGGGCCAGTGCCGCGTCGAACCAGCGGCGGGCGGGACCCAGCCGACCGCGAAGCAGCCAGTACCAGGCCAGCGCGTCGGTGAGGCGCAGCGCCGCGTCGGCGTCGCCTTCGCGAAGGGAATCATCCAGTGCCGAGCGCAGATTCGCGTCCTCACTGTCGAGCTGAGACAGCCAGCGCTGCTGGTCGGCGCCGTACAGTTCCGGCGCGGCGCGCTCGGCCAGCGCTCGGTAGTACGCGTGATGCGCCCGGCGCACCGCGGCTTCTTCGCCCGCCTCGGTCAGGCGGTCCAGGCTGAACGCGGCCACCGATTCCAGCAGCCGGTAGCGTCGCCCGCTCTGCTGGACCAGCGATCTGTCGACCAGCCGCGCGATCAGATCGGCGACCATCGCGGGCTCGACGGGCGCATCGTCTCCGGGTACCGCTGCGGCACACACGGATTCAGCGGCCTCGAGGGTACAGCCACCAGCGTGCACGGCGAGGCGCCGCAAGACGACCCGCTCGTCCTCGTCGAGCAGCCCCCAGCTCCAGTCGATCATCGCCGTGAGGGTCTGCTGTCGCGGTGGTGCCCCGCGATGCCCGGTAGCCAGCAGCCGGAACCGGTCGTCGAGCCGGGCCACCATCTCGTGCACACCGAGCGCGCGAACCCTGGTCGCGGCCAATTCGAGGGCCAGCGGAATGCCGTCGAGCCTGCGACACAGCGTCGCGACCGCGTCGGCGTTCGCCACGTCGAGGGCGAACTCGCGCGCACCGGCCTGCGCGCGAGTCACGAAGAGCCGCACCGCATTCGACTCGGCGATGACCTCCACCTCGCTGCCCTTCGGCGGAACAGGGAGCGGTTCGACCGCGACGACATCTTCCCCGGCCAGGCGCAGTTGTTCGCGGCTGGTCGCGAGAATGCGCAGGCCTGGAGCCGCGCCGAGCAGGGCTTCGGTCAGATCCGCCACCTGGTCGACGATGTGTTCGCAGTTGTCCAGCACCACGAGCAGTTCCTGCTCGGCCAGCGCCTCCCCCAGCGCCGCCGACGCCGAGCCGTCGCCGAGGCGGATTCCGGCGACCTGGGCCACCGTCTCCGCGATGCGGTCGACGTCTGTCGTGGTCGCCGCCAGCGGGGCGAGTTCGACGAGCCAGGCGCCGTGCGCAAAACGGTCGGTGAGGTCGGCCGCGGTCGCCGTGGCGAGGCGTGTCTTGCCGACGCCGCCGGGCCCGGTCAGCGTGACCAGGCGCGAGGCGTCGACCGCGCGGCTCAACGCGTCGAGATCGGTGGCCCTGCCGATCAATTCGGTGCGCTGGGCGGGAATGTTCGTCATCCGCCGGCGAACCACCGCGCGCGGCCTCGTGACGACGAGACCGGGATCCTGGCCGAGGATCGACCGGTGCAGGTCGACCAGTTCGGGACTCGGGTCGAGACCCAGTTCGTCGGCCAGCTGCCTGCGCAGATCCTCGTAGCTGTCGAGCGCTTCGGCCTGGCGGCCCGCGCCGTACAGGGCTCGCAGTTGTGCCGCGCGGAGTCGTTCCCGCAGTGGGTTTTCCGTAACGAAGCGCGTGAGATCGCTTGCCACCTCGCCGTATTCGCCCTCGTCGAGCCGGGCTTCGGCCAGTTCTTCGACGGCGACCAGCCGCAGCTCGTCCAGCTGGGCGATGGCCGACCTGGTGAACTCCGCGTCACGGAAGTCGTCGAAAGCCGGTCCGCGCCATAGTCCGAGCGCGTCGGTGAGTGTCTTGATGCGCGTGCCCGGGTCGGTGTGGGTGCGTGCCTCGGCCAGCAAGGCGCGGAAACGCAGCGCGTCGACCTCGGTGGTGGCCAGGCGGTATCCGGGCGGCGGGGACACCACCAGGTCCCGGCTGCCCGGCTCGGCGTCCTCGAGCGCGCGCCGCAGCTGCGACGCCTTGGCGGCCAGGGTGCCCGCGGGGTTGCCGGGCGGGTCCTCGCCCCAGATGTCGTCGACCAGGCGGTCGGCGGACACCGGCTGACCCGCGGCGAGCAGCAGGTCGGCCAGCAGGGCACGGACCTTGGTGCCGGGGATCGGCACTACGGCGCCGCCCTCGGTCCACACCGTCAACGGACCGAGCACACCGAAACGCATAACCGCACCCTAGCTGGTTCCGATCGCACCGGAATCCGACCGTAAACAAACCGGAAGGCACCGGGCGCACTGTGGTCACAACGAGTTCGACACACCACAGGAGAACGACATGAAACTCACCGCCTTCGCCCTCGCCGCCGGCCTCGCCGCCACCGCGCTGCTGACCGCCTGCGGGTCCGGCAAGACCGCCGCACCCGTCGAACCCGGCGCCTACGCCGAGGTCAACGGCTTGCGCATGTACTACGAACGCCACGGCGTCGCCACCGATCAGCCGCCGCTGGTGCTGCTGCACGGTGCGCTGTCGGGCATCGGGACCGACTTCGGCGAGCTGATCCCGGAGCTGTCCAAGACCCGCGAGGTCATCGCCATCGAACAGCAGGCGCACGGCCGCACCGCCGACATCGACCGTCCGCTGCGGACGCCGCAGATGGCCGACGACACCGTCGCGCTGCTCGGACAGCTCGGCATCCGGCAGGCCGACATCCTCGGCTACAGCATGGGCGCGGGCGTGGCGCTCGACATCACGCTGCGGCACCCGGACCTGGTCCGCAAGCAGATCCTGCTCTCCGGCGGCCTCGGCGCCGAAGCCATGCACCCCGGCCTGATGGAGGGCATGGACGAGTTGAAGCCCGAGCACCTGCACGGCTCGCCCTTCCACACCGACTACCTGAAGAACGCGCCCCGGCCGGAGGACTTCCCCCAACTGGTGGCCAGGGTCCTCGACCACGACCTGAACGGCATGCCCTCGGTGTCCCCGGAGGCCGCCCGCACGATCAAGGCCCCGACGCTGACCGTCATCGGCGACTCCGACATCGTCCGGCCCGAACACTCCGTCGAGATGTTCCGCCTCTTCGGCGGCGGCATCATGGGCGACACCCCCGCAGGCCTGCCGAACTCCCAGCTCGCGATCCTGCCCGGCACCTCCCACATCACCGCGCCGCACCGCCCCGAGCTGCTGCTCCCGATGATCCCCGCCTTCCTCGACGCCCCCGTCAAGGACGCCTGATGCGCGAGCCGATGCGGGTGGCCATGATCCTCGGGTCCACCCGCACAGGCCGCTTCGGCCCCTTGGTCGCCGAGTGGTTCGCCGGGCGCGTGGCCCGCCGCCCCGACCTCACCCTCGACCGCATTGACCTGGCCACCGCCGCCCTCCCCGACCAACTGCCCGACTTCGACGAACCGCTCCCGGATCCCGTGCGCGAGTTGGGTTCCCGCCTGGCGACCGCCGACGCCTTCGTCATCGTCACCCCCGAATACAACCGCAGCTTCCCGGCCGCAGTGAAGAACGCCATCGACTGGTTCGACACCGAATGGGCCGCCAAACCCGTCGCCATCGTCACCTACTGTCGCGACGCCGAAGGCGGGCACGGCGCCGCCCAGCTGCGCCAGGTCTTCACCGAACTCAACGCCGTCCCCACCCGCCGCACCGTCACCATCCCCAAAGCCTGGCAACGCTTCACCGTCGAAGGCACCTGGCCCCGACCCGACCCCGAACTCCACGAAGCCGTCGAATCCGCCCTCGACCAACTCACCTGGTGGGCCCGAGCACTCCACACGGCACGAGCGGCATCCCCGTTCGTGCCGTGACGGTGGCCCCCGCTGTCAGACCGCGACCGGCAGGTCGACCGGATCGCCCGCTTCCATAGCGGCGCCGCGCACCACCGCGGCCAGCAGACCGAACAGGACGAACTGATCGCGCGGCAACAACAGCGCCTCCGGCGCCCAGTTGTGCACGAATCCGACGGCCAGCCCGGACGCGGGATCGGCCCAGCCACCGGAACCGACGAAGCCGATGTGCCCGAACGCATTCCGCGCGCCCGTCACCGGCATGGAGTGATAGCCGAGCCGCCAGCCCATCGGCAGGCACAGGTTGCGATCGGGCAGCACCGATTGCAGACGCGCCATGGCGCGCACCCTGTTCCGCGAGAACAGCGGCGACTCGGTCGCGATCGCGCTGTAGACGGCGGCAAGCGAGCGCGCGGTGAAAACACCGTTCGCCCCGGGCAATTCACCACGCAGGATGGCGGGGTCCGCGCCGTGGGCCAGCCGGTCGATGCCCTGGGTGTAGATCGACCGCAGGAATCCCGCACCGGGCACCAGGGTGCGTGAGGCGAGCCGGATCACCATGTCGGCCTGGGGAATTCCGAGTGGAGTGGTCGACCCGTGCGTCACCGCCACGGTGGTGCGCGCGCCGGGCCCTGGTGCCCCGAGGTGTAGCCCGTCCAGGCCGAGTGGTTCGGCCAGTTCCGTGCGGTACAGCTCGCCCATGCTCTTGCCGGTCACCGCCCTGGCGATTCCCGCGATGATGGTTCCGTACGAAATCGCGTGGTAGGCGGGGAAACCGCGGAACCGGTCCGGCGCCGCGGCGGCGAGACGTTCCTCGATCAGCTCATGGTCGGCGAGTTCGTCGGCGGTACGGGCGAAGACACCGATCCGCGACAACCCCGCCCGATGGCTCATCGCCTCCGCGACGGTGATGCTGGCCTTCCCGTTCGCGCGGAACTCCGGCCAGTACTCCGCGACCGGCGCCCGATAGTCCACCAGCCCGCGCTCGGCCAGCACATGCAGCACCGTGGAGGTGACACCCTTGGAGGTCGAATACGACAACGCCGCCGTGTTCTCCTGCCACGGCACCGCCCCCGCGGCATCCGCGCACCCGGCCCACACGTCGACAACCCGCCGCCCGTGCTGATACACCGCCAGCGCGCCCCCGCCTCGTCCACCGTCGAACAACCGCCCGAACCGGTCGATGGCTTCCTGGAACTGGGGTGCGGCGCTCCCCCGGAGGGAAGTGCCCGACGGCCCCGGACCGGACGATGCTCCACGCATAAAGAACCTCACATGTCACCATTGACAAACCGCTCCCGGGTCGCTGCCCGAAATCAGCCAGAAGGTTCACGTTACCCGAGATCAATAGGCATATCGAGCCCACGACAGTCCCTCGACGCCCGTCGGGCCGAATTCCTCTCGAACGAAGAAATACATCCGGTGAATTCGTCTCCGAAGACGAACGATCGGTACGGCCACCCAGGGGGAATCAGCCGATCGGGGTGGGCAGCAACCCGGCGGCGATGAATCCTTCCACGTAGCGCAGCAGCACGGCGTCGTCGATGCGGGGACACCGCACGCCCAGCTCGGCGAGGACGGCCCTGGTGCCGGTGTCGTCGACGAGCAGGGCGTCGCCTCCACCGTTGAGATAGTTCTCGGCGATCAGTGCCGCGCGCATCAGGTCGGGGTGCCGCGACAGCTGACCGGTCAGCCGGTCGGCCGCGGTCTCGACCGACACCGTCTCGATGGGAAACCCGCTGCGGCGCAGGGTATTCAGGATGTCGCCGACCCCGGTGGGCGCACTGTTGACGAGGTGATAGATCTCCCCGCCGGGCTGCCGGTGGGTCGCGAGCGCGACCAGGGCGCGTGCGACGTAGTCCACCGGGGCCAACGTGACGTCGGCATTCTCGATATCGGGTGCGACACCCAGATGCGCCGCCGACCGGATCAGCGTCCAGAACGCGTCGTCGGTGCTGATCGCGCCGCTGCCGATCGCCCCGGCGACCAGGCCCGGCCGGTGCACCGCGACCGGCAGCCCACGTTCGGCTGCCGCCACGACAAGCTGTTCGGCCACCCACTTGGTGGCCAGGTACCCGTTGCGCGGAACCTGGTCCACGGTGATCGCCGTGTCCTCGGCGACGACACCGGTGTGTCCCGTGGCGACCGCGGCCGACACCGTGGACACGTAGTGCAGGGTCTTCACCCGCGTGGCCACCGCCAGCCGCAGAATGTCCACGGTTCCGGCGATATTGGCGGCCCGCAGGGTCGCATAGGATTCGAGATGGTTGACGCGGGCACCGTTGTGGTAGATCACCTCGATGCGCTCGGCCAGTTCCGCCCAGGCCTCGTCGGTGAGGCCGAACCGCGGCGCGGCCAGGTCACCGGGCACGGCGACGACCCGCTCGAGCCCGTCCCGGGCGAGCCCGTACCGCTTCAGCGTCGCGCCGAGCCTGCGGTACACCCCGTCGGCGTCGTCGGCGCGCACCAGGCACCAGATGCGCGACGAGGTGCGGTCCAGCAGCTCCCGGAGCAGATGAATACCCACGAAACCGGTGGCACCGGTCAGCAGGACCGCGGCGGGGTCGGTCGGGGCAGGTGTGAACTCCGCGGGAACCGTGATCGCCGGATCCAGGCACGCGTCGGCGGCCAGCGTCGCCGTCCAGTGCGCCTCGGTGGCGGCGAGCGATTCCGCCGAGACCGCCGCTGTCACCGCGCGTGGTGTCGGCGCCTCGAACAGGGTGCGCGGGTCGGCGTCGATGCCGAGCTGGCTGCGCAGTTCGGCGCGCAACGTGAACACCAGCAGTGAGGTGCCGCCGAGAGTGAAGAAGTCCTCCTCGACCCCGATCGAGTCGCGTTCCAGCACCTGGGCGAACACCCGGGCCACGGCGAGCTCGCGCACGGTGGCGGGCTCGACAGCGGCCGCGGGAATCGCCGCATGCTGCGGGGTTTCCTCGACAGCCCGTCCGATTGCGCCGAACCCGGACGTGACGACGTCGCACAGCTGCTCGATCGTGGCCTCGGGGTGCGCGACGATCGCGGCGAGGATGTGGTGGAACCGCGCCGCGAAGCCCTCCACCGTTGCCAGGTCGTAGAGGTCGGTGGCGTACTGGAAGCCCGCCGCGAGACCACCCGTTCCCGGCTGCTCACGCAATGTCAGCGAGAGATCGAAATGTGTTGTTCGCCAGGGAATGTCGAGCGTGCTCACCTCGACCGCGCCCAAGCGCAGCGACGGCAGCGCAGGCAGGTTCTCATAGGAGAACACCGCCTCGAACAGCGGATGCGCGGTGTCGTCCCGAGGCGGATTGACCGCCTCCACGATGTGATCGAAGGGCACGTCGGCATGGCCGAGCGCGCCGAGGGTGACCTCCCGTGCGCGCGACAGCACGGCGGTGAAGCTCTCCTGCGGGTCGATGGTCAGGCGCAGCGGCAGCGTGTTGACGAACATGCCGACCAGACGGTCCAGCGCCGGATGACCGCGACCGGCCACCGGGGTTCCGACGGTCACATCGGTCGCACCGGCGAGGTGGCCGAGGAGCACGGTGAAGGCCGCGTATCCGGCCATGAACGGAGTCGCGTCGTGGTGCCGGGCCAGATCGGCCATCGCCGTCGCGATCGCTGCCGAGATCTCGAATTCGACCCGCCCGCCTTCGCCGCCGCCGGGTCGACCGGCACCGCGGGCGCGGATCCGGTCGGTCGGCAGCGGCAGCCGGGCCGGCGCGCCGCCGAGCGCCTGCACCCAGTGCGCGAGCTGACGCGCGGCAGGCGACTGCGGGTCGCGCCGGTCGCCGAGCCTGTCGTGCTGCCACAGGGCGTAGTCGGCGTATTGCAGGGGCAGCGGGTCCCAGTGCGGCCTGCTACCCGCCGCCCGCGCGGTATAGGCCGCGGACAGGTCGGCGACCAGCGGGCCGTGCGACCAGCCGTCGGCGGCGATGTGATGGGCGACCAACGCCAGCACATGCTCATCGGCGCTCAGGCGCCACAATGCCAGCCGGATGGGTGCGTCGGTGGTGACGTCGAACGGCGCGGCGATGGTCACCGCGAGTTCGGCGTCCAGCTCCGTCGGCACGAGGGGGCGGGCGACGAGCGGCGTGTTCGCCAGTGCATCGTCGGCGGACAGGATGCGCAGGTGCGGTCCGGTACTGCTGTCGGGGTAGACCGTGCGCAGTACCTCGTGCCGCTGCACCACATCCCGTGCCGCGGCGGCCAGCGCCGCCTCGTCCAACGGGCCGGACAGGCGCAGCACGATCGGCAGGTGATACGCCGACGAGTCCCGGTACAGCTGATTCAGCAGCCACATCCGCAGCTGCGCGGGCGCGGGGGCGAGGTGTTCGGGGCGCGGACCCGCCACCGGTGCGGGCACGGCGACAAGCTCGGGGTCGCCCAGCCGCACGGCCAGCGCCGCGACGGTCGGCGCGTCGAAGACAGCGCGGACATCGACGCCGAGCCGGGCCGCGAGTGCGGTGGCGGTGAGCGAGGTGCCGCCCAGCTCGAAGAAGTCGTCGTCGGCACCGGGCGAATCGACCGAAAGTACCTCGGCCATGGCCGCCGCGACGGCCTGCTCCGCGGGCGTGGTAGCGGCCCGGGAACCGTTCTGGGCGAACACCGGGGCAGGCAACCGCCGGCTGTCGAGCTTGCCGTTGGGTGTCAGCGGCAAGGTGTCGAGGACGAGGTAGGCGCTCGGCCGCAGGTACGGGGGCAGGCTGTCGGCGATCCGCGCTCGCACCGCCTCCACGTCGAGTGGCCCGTCCGGCACCAGATAGGCCACCAGATGGGTGCCGCGGCCATCCTCGTGCGCGGTGACGGCCGCGCGGCCGACGCCGGGGAGTCCCGTGAGCGTGGTCTCGATCTCGCCCGGCTCGATGCGATGCCCACGGACCTTGATCTGGAAATCACTGCGGCCGTGGTAGATCAGTTCCGGGTCGGGCCCCGGGGTGACGGTGACGAGGTCGCCGGTGCGGTACACCCGGCCGCCGGGCGGGCCGAACGGGTCGGCGACGAACCGGGCCGCGGTGAGCGCGTGCCTGCCGTGATAGCCGCGGGCGAGCGCCGGGCCGCCGATGTAGAGCTCGCCGATCACCCCGGGCGGAACCGGTCGCAACCGGGCGTCGAGCACCAGCGCGTGAAACCCGCGCAGGGGCGCGCCGATGGTGACCGCCCGGTCCGGCTCGAGCTCGGCGATGGTGGCGATGTCGGTGGCTTCGGTGGGGCCGTACCCGTTGCGCATCAGCCGGGTTCGCGACCACGCCGCGACCAGGTCGGGGCGGATCGCCTCGCCGCCGACCCCGAGGACTCGCAGGTCGGGCAGCGTCTCGGGATCCAGGGTGGCCAGCACCGCCGGAGTGATGATGGCGTTGGTCAGCCGTTCCCGCCGGATGAGCTGGGCCAGATCCGGTCCGGCCATCACATAGCGGGGCGCAACGACCAGCGTCGCCGCGCCCGCCAGCCCGCACAGGATCTCCCCGACCGCCATGTCGAAGCCGGGGGAGGCATGGTGCAGAGTGCGCGCGCCCGGCCGCAGCGCGTACCGATCACGGCGTTCGGCCGCGAGGTTCGCCAGCCCGCCGTGGGTCACCAGCACACCCTTGGGTACGCCGGTCGAGCCGGACGTGTAGATGAGGTAGGCCGGATTCTCGGGACGGATCGTCGGCCGGGTGCGCGCCACGGTCGCCGAGGTGTCCTCGTCGGCGGGCCCCGCGACGTCAACGAACGTCCAGCCCACCGAGTCCGGCAGATTCGAGCGCTGCTCGGCGGTGGTCACGCCCAGCGTGGCGCCGCAGTCGCCCAGGATGTGCGCGATGCGCTCGGCGGGGTATCCGGCATCGATCGGGACGAACCCGGCGCCGGTCTTGGCGATGGCCCACACGGCGCCCACCGACGCGGCGGATCGTTCCATGACCATCGCGACCAACGTCTCCGGGCCTGCGCCCGCCGCTTGGAGGGTATCGGCGATGCGGTCGGTCCACGCGTCGAATTCGCGGTAGGTCCAGCGCTTTTCGTCGTAGACGACAGCCGTGCCGTCCGGGTTCTCGGCGACGGCGGCCGCGATCAGCTCGCTCAGTGTCGCCGGTCTGCGCGCCTGCGGACCGCGCCACGGAACCAGCAGTTCCCACTCGGAGCCGGTGAGCACCGGCAACTCGGCGATCGGGACATCGTCGGCCGCCGCGGCGAACGCGGTGAGGAAGCCGACGAAGCGGTCCAGGTGCGCGGTGACCTCCGCACTGGTGTAGCGATGGCGGTTGGCTTCGAACTCGACCCGCAACCGGGAACCGTCGACCGGATACACGTTGAGCGCGAGATCGTCGACCGGTCCGGTCGACAGCAGGTGGATCGTGCCGCGCGCCTGCCCCAGCACCTGCTCGGTGTGGAAGTTCATGATGTTGACCGCGGGTCCGAAGCCCAGCGATCGTGCCTGCCGTCCGCTGTCACGAACCATGTCGGCGCCGCGGTAGCGCTGATGGCGCAGCGCGCCGCTCAACCCGGCACCGGCACTGGCGATGACGCTGCCGACGGTGTCGCCCGAGCAGCTCAGCGGCACGATGTTCGAGGTCATGCCGCCACATTCGCGCAGCTTGGCGACAGTACGCCCGGTGACCGGCAAACTCAGCGTCACCGGATCGGCATCGGTGAGCCGACCGAGGAACGCGGCGAACGCCGCCACCAGCACCACCGTGTTGCCGGGGAGATTCCCGCGGTCGCGCAGCTGGGCGACCAGCGATTCCGGGAGTTCGACGCGGGCATGGATCGGCAACGGGTCGGGATCACCGGACCGTGCCGCCAGGCTGACCGGTGCGGGCAGCTCGTCGACCTGCCCGCGCCAGTACTCCCGGTCGATCGCGTACCGCCGGGACGCCCGATAGGTCGCCTCGGCCTCGGCCAGTACCGCCGTCGAATCCACCGGCGCCGAAGGCGCTGGCGCGCCGACCAGCGCTGCCTCGTAGTGACGAGCCAGCAACTGCTGCAACCGAATTGCACCGTACCCGTCGAGCGCCACGTGGTGGGCTCGCGTGTACACCAGGTGGCGCTGCGCGCCCAGCCGCAGCACGGTGGTCACGATGGGCGGATCGACGGCGAGATCGAACGGCGCGCACTGATCGGCGCGCATCCACGCCATCGCCGCGGCCCACGGATCGGGTTCGGCCGCGTAGTCCCGGACGACGATGCGATCGTCGATACCGGGATCGAGCAGCTGCCCCGGCTCGCCGTCGACGGTGGTGAACCGCAGGTAAGCGCCGAGATCGCGGGCGGCGCCGCGGGCCGCGCGCTGATAGATATCGAGGTCGAGCGGCCCGTTCAGATCCACGTACTGCGCCACGGTCAACGGCACCGGTCCGAGTAGCTGCTGAGCGAACCACACCTCGCGTTGTGCCGCGGTGAGCGGTCGGACAGCAGGGGTCGGATCAGGGTGCGTCATGGTGCCTCTGGTGCTGGGAAGTACGAAGGAACTGGTGGCCACGCGTGCATGGCCACCTCGGGGATGCGACCTCAGGCCGGGTCGTCGGTGAGATAGCCGCCGCGGGCGAAGAATTCGGCGCCATCGTGTTCGGCGCCGTCGGCAGTCCTGACCCGCGTGATGACCAGCGCCTCGCCGCCGCCGCGATGCGGCTGCGTACCGCAGACGACCGCGCCGCCGCCTTCCTGAACGATGACCCGCCCCGCGGTGCCGCCGTAGCGAGCTTCGGAGATCATCGCGTCGAGCACCTCGATACGCTGCCCGCGATAGTGCGAATAGGCGCGCGGGTACGGCGCCGACAGCGCCCGCACGAAGCGTTCCAGGTCGACCGCGTCCCAGGACCAGTCGATCCGGCTGTCACGATCGGAGCGCTTGTGGAAGTAGGTGCGCTCGGTCTTGTCCTGCGGCGTCCATTCCGCGGTACCGTCGGTCAGCGCGGCGAGGGCCTCGTGCACCGCACCCGGAATCAATTCCATCCCGGCGAGGACGAGTTCCGTGCCGGTGGCGCCGACGGGGATCGGCAGGCGCTTCTGGATCAGGATGTCGCCGGTGTCGAGCTGTTCGTCCATGCGATGAACAGTGAGGCCGAATTCCTCGGCCCCGCTGATCAGCGCCCACAGCACCGGGGAGAAGCCGGTGAACTTGGGCAGCAGCGAGTCGTGCAGATTCAACGTGCCGTGCGGCGGCAGATCGTACAGCTCGGCAGGCATCCAGGTGTACCAGCTGTTCACCACGATCACATCGGGTTCGGCCCGCTTGACCAATTCGATGGTCTCGGCATCCGCGCGCTCGGTCAGATGGACCGGAATGCCGTGCTCGGCGGCCAGTTCCTCGACCGAATCGTTCCAGATCGCCTTGTAGGAGGATTCCGTGGCCGGATGGGTGACCGCGAGAACCACCTCGTGATCGGAATCGATGAGTGCCTGGAGGGTCTTGCGACCCCAAGTCTGAAAGCCGAACGACACGATGCGCATGAAACTAGCCTCTCGAATTTGCGTAGGCTTACCTTACATTGCCGAACGGGCCTCGCCGACCCTGGCACATGCCCCTACCTGGACAAATGACCGCTTGACCGTCCGAAACCTGACATATCAACCACACCAAGCCATTCCGGCGCCGCGCGTCGTCAGTGCCGAGCGTCGCGGGTGTCGTACCACCGATCACCGGCCGGCTCACCGGCCAGATTCCGCGCCAACCCGTGTCGCCCGGAAACCGACGCCGATCCCCAAGCCGATCACCCCCGATGCGACCCTGAACCACGGGACCGCTTGTACGACAACATCGAATCGAGGGAGTCGAATGCGTATCGGAGTATCCGGACCACACGGAACCGGCAAGACAACGCTGGTTCACGAACTGTGTTCCCGCTTCGACGAACTCACGCCGATCGAGGAACCGTATGTCCTCCTCGAGGAAGACGGCTACGACTTCGAATACCCGCCATCGCGCGCCGACTACCGAGCCCAGCTGACCCGCTCGATCCAACTGCTGACCACCGAGCCCGACGGATCGGTCTTCGACCGAACCCCATTGGACTTCCTGGCCTACCTGTCAGCGACCGGGCTCGACATCGAGTTCGCCGGCGATACCTCCGCAGTCCACAATGCCTTGGCCACACTGGATCTCCTGGTACTCGTGCCCATAACCCCCGAAACCGAGCGACTCCTGCCCCCGGCGGAGATGCTCGGTCTCCGCCGCACGGTCAACGACACGCTGCTGGAGTTGGCCTACACCGACCCGCTGCACCTCCTCACCGACATTCCGGTGATCGATTTGAGCGTCCCCCTGGCGGATCGAGTCGAAACAATCGGCGCCATGGTCCGGTAGCCAGGTCGCGCATACCTTCAGGTGGACCAGTCGGCGACGCCCCCACCCCCACGAGCGATCAACGCCGCGGGTGATGCCGTGATGGGTGGCATGGGTCCGGCCGATGGCAAGATGCCGACGCGGGGCGACTTTTCGGAGACTTTCCGGAACTTTGGCGCCTGATGGTACGAGAAAGGCCCCTGACCGTCGCACATAGGTGCTGGTCAAGGGCCTTTTATGCTCCCCCATCTGGACTCGAACCAGAAACCTGCCGATAAAAGGGGCAAGTTCGCATCGGCGCAGGTCACAGCGTTGGAAGATCTGCGGCGGCGCT
>NZ_JBHXAY010000039.1:0-55019 GCF_042728775.1 Nocardia sp. NPDC060259 | reverse complement strand
TGTTCCTCGGCCGCTGCCCGGGCCGCCGCCCCGGCTCTACTCCGCGGGGCTTTGTCCTTGTCCCACCCTGTTGTTCTCCTCCGTTCCGGGGGGGGGGGGGGGGCGGGCGCCGGGGGGCCCCGCGGGGGGCGCCCCCCCCCCCCGACCAGCTAGTCGACCGGTTTGCGCAGGGCCGCCAGGAACATCGCGTCGGTGCCGTGGCGGTGGGGCCACAGCTGGGCCGATGGGCCGTCGCCGAGGTCGGTGACGCCGGGGAGCAATGCGCGGGTGTCGAGTTGCTCGGCGCCGGAGCGGCGGACGAAATCGCCGACGACCGCGACTGTTTCGGGCAGGTGCGGTGAGCAGGTCGAGTACACGACCACGCCGCCCGGGCGCAGCAGCTCCCAGGCTGCGGTGAGCAGTTCGCGCTGCAAGGTGACCAGTTCCGGCACGTCGGCGGGGGTGCGGCGCCAGCGGGCCTCGGGCCTGCGGCGCAGGGCACCGAGTCCGGTGCAGGGGGCGTCGACGAGGATGCGGTCGTAACCGGGGGTCAGTCCGCTGTCCCTGCCGTCGGCGACGTGCACGGTGACGGGCAGTCCGCGGGTGGACTTGCGGACCAGTTCGGCCCGGTGTTCGGCCGGTTCGACGGCGTCGACGCTGAACAGGTCGATCGCGGCCAGCGCGCCCAGCATGGCCGCCTTGCCGCCGGGACCCGCGCAGAGATCGAGCCAGCGGCCCGCGTCGGGGCCGTTCAGCGGTGCCTTGGTCAGCGCGACGGCGACCAGCTGACTGCCCTCGTCCTGGACAGCGGCGATGCCGTCGCGGACGGGTTCCAGCTGACCGGGGTCGCCACCTTCGAGGTACACCGCATAGGGCGACCAGCGGCCTTCCTCGCCGCCGGTGACCAGCGCGAGTTCTTCGGCGGTGATCTCACCGGGCCGCGCGACCAGGTGCACGACCGGGCGCTCGTCGTCGGCGGCCAGCAGCGCACCCAGTTCACCCGCCTGCGCGCCGAGGGCATCGGCGAAAGACTGGGCGATCCAGGTCGGGTGGGCGTATTCGAAGGCGAGACCACCGACGGGATCGGCGGGCGCCAGCTCGGCCACCCACTCCTCGACCGTCTTCTCCCCTGCCCGCCGCAGCACCGCGTTCACGAAACCCGCACGGCCCTGGCCGAATTCGGCACGAGCCAGATCGACGGAGGTGTCGACAGCGGCATGCGCGCCGGTGCGGGTCCGCAGCAGCTGATAGACGCCGAGCCGCAGGATATCGAGGATCGGCCCGTCGATCTCACCCACCGGCCGCCCCGCGCACGCCGCGATCACCGCGTCGAGCTGCTCCTGCGAACGGCACGCGCCATAGGTGAGCTCGGTCGCGAACGCGGCATCACGCCCGCTGATCTTGCGCTCCCGCAACAACTTCGGCAGCACCAGGTTGGCGTAGGCGTCGCGTTCGCGCACGGCTCGCAGCACATCGAGTGCCACTTCGCGCGCGGGGTCGACCGGCTCGCCGCGCCGCTTCCGCGGGCTCGGCACACTCGGATCAGGCCGATCCTCGCGCCTGCGATCCGCCCTCGGACCGGCCTGACTACCGCCACGCTCACCCGCCGAGCGCTTGTCACCGCGGGCCGCATTACCACCTGAGCGCGCACCACCGCCGCGACCCGCTGCGGCGCCACGCGTATCCCCTTCGCGCGCAGCACGATCCGCCGCAGCCCGACCACCGGTCGCACTGCCACGGCCCTGGGGACCACCCGACCGGGGGCCGCCCGATCGTTCGTCACGACCGCGGCGATCGTCGTCACGACCACGGTCGTCACGTTGCCAGCCACTCGTACCGCGACCGGCGTCGCCACGATCGTCCGACTGGCGCGAACCACCGGAGCGCTGCGCGGTGCCGCCGCCCGCTCGCACGGTGCCGCCGCCCTTGGCCGCGCGGGCCGCCCAGCCACCGTCGACATTCTTGCCCGTGACCTTGCGTTCGTCGCGCGGTGCGGCACCGCTGCGCTCGTCGGCTTCCCGCCGTCGCCTGCGATCCGACGCACTCATCCGATCACCGTGCCCGGTGCAAGGCGGGCGCCGCGGGCCCAGTCCAGGGCGTTCATCATCTTCTTGCCGGGTGGCTGGACCTGGCCGAGCCGGACCGCTGTGGTCGACGTGCCGACGAAGACGCCGGACTTGCGCACCTCGATCTCGCGTTCGGGCAAGGTTTCCTCCACCATCTCCACCGGGCCGAGCTTGAGGCGCAGCCCGTTCATCTCGGTCCACGCGCCGGGCGCCGGGGTGACGGCGCGAATGCGGCGGTGGATGGCCAGTGCGGTCTCGTCGAACCGGATCCGGCCTGCTTCCACGGTCACCTTCGGCGCGTAGGACACGCCGTCGCCGGATTGCGGAATCGCTTGCAGTGTCCCGTCTTCCACGCCGTCGAGGGTCTTGTCCAGCAGGACGGCGCCCGCCTCCGCCAGCCGGGCGAGCAGCTCGCCCGCGGTGTCGGCCACGCCGACCTTCTCGGTCATCACGCCGTACACCGGGCCGGTGTCCAGGCCTGCCTCGATCAGGAAGGTCGACGCGCCGGTCAGGTCGTCACCGGCATCGATCGCCGCCTGCACCGGCGCGGCGCCACGCCAGGCGGGCAGCAGCGAGAAGTGCAGGTTGATCCAGCCGTGAGTGGGAATGTCGAGCACCTGCTGGGGCAGCAACGCGCCGTAGGCCACCACGGGGCAGCAGTCCGGGGCCAGGTTGGTCAGCGCCGCGACGAACTCGGGCTCGGCGGGCTTGCGCGGGGTGAGCACCGGGATGCTGTGCTCGTCGGCCAGTTGCCCCACCGGCGAGCGCATGATCTTGCGGCCGCGACCCGCGACGGCGTCGGGGCGGGTGATCACGGCGACGACCTCGTGGCGCTCGCTCTCGATCAGCCTGCGCAGCGACGGCACTGCGGGTTCGGGTGTTCCTGCGAAGACGACGCGCATCAGCGGCCACCGCCGACGCCGCTGGACTCGCGGACGGTGACTCCGGCACGGAACCAGTCGGATTCGCGGATGGTGCGCATCGCGTCCTTGCGGTCGGCGGGCTCGAGCTTGTTCACGAACAGCACGCCGTCGAGGTGATCGGACTCGTGCTGCACGCACCGCGCGAGCAGCCCTTCGGCCTCGAATTCCACGGGCGCACCGGCACTGTCGACGCCGGTGACGCGCACCCGCATGGCGCGGCGCACGTCATAGCGCACCCCGGGAATCGACAGGCAGCCCTCGGGCCCGACCTGCTCCTCCTCGCCGATCGGCGACCATTCCGGGTTCACCACGTGTCCCGCGGCGTCACCGGTGTCGTAGACGAACACCCGCAGCCCGACCCCGATCTGCGGCGCCGCCATCCCGACCCCACCGTCGTCGTGCATGGTCTCGGTGAGGTCGGCGATCAACTGGCCGAGCTCGGCGCCGAACTCGGTGACCGCATCCGCACGGGAACGCAGAATCGGATCGCCGAACAGGCGAACGGGCTGAATGGTCACGCGGCGGCTCCCGGCTGGACGAAGTGCGGTCAGCCCATTCTATTGATCCCCGTGGTCGAGTCGTCGGCGCACCATCCGGCCGGGCCGTCAGGAATTTCCGGCGATGATCACCTGGGGAATACCGGTGCCGAGGGCCACCGGCTTGCAGACCGGTGCCGGGGCGTGGGCCGGGTCGAGCACCCGCAGCAGCAGCTGCTGCACGAACAGGTCGTAGACCAGGTGGAAATGGCCGGTCAGGTCGTCGGCGCACAGGTCCTGCAGGACGAGGTTCTCCGCGCCGGCGCCGTGCAGCGCGATGTTCTCGAAGGGCTGGATCATCTCGTCGACCCGGCTGCCGACGGTGACGTAGCGGGGGCCGGGCACGGTGTCGCCACCGGCATTGAGCTCGACCATCAGCGGTTCGCCCTGCGCCTGCTGGACCGCGGCCGTCGAGGTGACCTTCGCGTAGACGTCCATCATGCCGGGAACAGCCTGGCCGACCGGCACGAGTCCGTACATGACGCCGCCGTAACTGGGCGAGGCGAGCCCGACCCAGGTGCCGACCTTCGGCGCTCCGCCGAGCTTGTTGACGTAGTACCGGCTGACGTTCGCGCCCTGCGAGAAGCCGACCAGGTCGACCTTCGCCGCACCGGTCACCGCGAGCACGTCGTCGACGAACGCGGCGAGCTGGGCGAAGCTGATCCGCATGTCCTCGGTGCCGTAGGTGTCGGCGCCGGGCGCGCCGCCGTAGTTCAGGGCGAACACGCACATCCCCGCGTCGACGAGCTGCGGACCGATACCCGCCCAATCGGAGTACGCACTGGAGTCGGTACCGTGCACGAGCACCACCGGACGCGGATGCTCGGCGGTCGGCCTACAGCCGAAGTTGTTGACCCCCACCGGAACCGCGCCCGGACGCCCGTCCAGATAACGGGCGGCGGCGAGATGGTCGGTCTGGCGCGGGCCCGGTTCGTTCGGCACGATGGCAGGCCGGTACCCCGCGGGTTCGGCTCCGGCAGGCGCGGCCATGCTCCCGAAGGCCGCTGCGACAGCTAGCGCGATCGCGCCTGCCCGTCGCTTTTGTGCCACTCCCCAAACCCGCCTGCGCCACCGCTGTCCCATATCCCAAAGAAATACACCCTCGGAGTGGGTTTCGCACCTCCATAAACGGGGTATGAATGCCCCGAATTATCGGGGGTGCCGCGGCGGCACCGACCCAGCACCGGGAGCTCACTTCCCGGACGTGGCGTCGCCCCCTGGCGTGACGTCGTCCTCGGCGAGGATGCGATACAGGGCCCGGCGGGTCTCGGTGAGCACTTCGGCCGCCTTGGCCGCCTGCTCCGCCGTACCGACCTGGGCGACCTGACCGACCGCACCCATCACCTGTCCGACCAATCCGCGCAGGTCCAGCGCCTGCGCGCCGATGTCCTGCTTGACCTCGGCCCACGGGTCACCGAGTTCCTCGCGATTGGCCTCGACGTAGGTCTTGCCCTCGTCGGTGAGCTGGGCGGTCTTGCGACCGGCCACCTTCTCGATGAGCACCAGGCCCTCGTCCTCGAGCTGGGCCAGTGCCGGGTAGATGGACCCCGGGCTGGGACGCCAGACATCGTCGCTGCGCTCGCGGATCTGCTGGATCAGCTCGTAGCCGTGCATGGGCCGCTCGACGAGCAGCAGCAGCACCGCGGCACGCACGTCACCGCGCCTGCCCCGGCCGCCGCGGCCGCGTCCACGACCGAAGCCGGGACCGAAACCCGGTCCGAAACCTGGGCCGAAGCCCGGTCCGAACTCGGGACCGTGCCCGTGTCGCCCACCCCGGCGGAACTGCCGCCGATCGGGACCGAATTCCGTGGGGCCGGGTCCGCGACCGCGGCCGAAGTGTCCGAATTCTCGATTCTCTGCGTTGTGCATGACAGCCTCCTCAGGCTCTCTCGTTGTTCTTGACACTATCGACGATATATCGGCAATGCATCGAACGCAAGGGGTACTCTTGTGATCACCATGACGGAGCCGCTGCGGCCGATGCGGTTGGCCGAACTGATCGCCTCCCTGTCGCTGGCCACCGATCTCGGCCTCGGGCAGCCGCAGGAACACGTCCTGCGCCAGACGGTGCTGGCCACCCGGCTGGCCGACGCCGCGGGCATGTCCGATGCCGATCGTGCTGCGGCGTACTACGTTTCGCTGCTCGCGTGGGTCGGCTGCGTCGCCGATTCGCCCGAGATGGCCCACTGGTACGGCGACGATCTGCGGATCAGGGCCGACAGCTACGGCATCGACAAGGCCGGGCTGCCGATGATGACCTTCCTGCTCGGCCACCTGGCCGCGGGCGGCTCCCCGCTTCGGCGCATCTCGGTGACCGGCCGATTCCTGGCGGGCGGGGTCCGCGACACCATGGACTCGTTCCTCACCCACTGCCGCACCGCCGCCGATATCGCCGAGCGCCTCGACCTGCCCGCCGCGGTCCGCGCCGCGCTCCCACAGGCCTTCGAACGCTGGGACGGTCACGGCGTGCCCGCCGGGCTGCGCGGTGACGCGATCATCCCGGTGATGCGGGTGGTCCACATCGCCGACGACGCCGAGGTACACGCACGGGTGGGCGGCGTCGACGCGGCCGTGCGGATGCTGCGCTCACGCCGTGGCACCGAATTCGATCCCGACCTGGTCGACCTGTGTACCCGCGACGGTGGCGCGCTGCTCGACGGGCTCGATCAGGTCGACGCCTGGCAGCACGTGATCGACGGCTGCGCCGCCCTCGACCGCCCGATCCCCGAGGCCGAACTCACCGAGGTGCTCGCGGTGTTCGCCGACTACGCCGACACGAAAGCCATCTGGTTCCTAGGACATTCGCGCGCGGTCGCCGAACTGGCAGCGGCGGCGGCCCGCGAGTACGGCCTGCCCGCCGACCAGGCGACCATGGTCCGCCGGGCAGCGCTGGTGTGCAGACTCGGCACCATCGGCGTCTCGACCGGCATCTGGAACAAACCGGGACCGCTGTCCCCGAGTGAGCGCGAACGCGTGCGCATGGTCCCCTATCTCACCGAGCGCGTCCTGGCCCGCAGCCCGCATCTCGCCGCGCTGGCCGGACCGGCCTCGATGGTCTACGAGCGGATGGACGGCTCCGGGTATCCGCGCGGGCTCACCGGCGCGATGCTGCCGCCGACGGCCCGCATCCTGGCCGCCGCCCAGATGCTGCGCGCGCTCGGCGAGGACCGCCCGCACCGACCGGCCGCCGATCCCGACGAACGCGCGAAGATCCTGCGCGCCGAGGTGACCGCGGGCAGGCTCGACGGCGATGCCGTCGCCGCGGTGCTGGCCGCCGCCCAGGGGCGAAGGCCGCGCAAACGCGCGCGGGTCGCCGGTCTCACCGCCCGCGAACTGGATGTGCTGGCGCTGCTGGTGCGCGGACGTTCCACCCGCGAGATCGCGCAGACACTCGGCATCAGTCCACGGACCGCGGGCAGCCACGTCGAGCACATCTACACCAAGATCGGTGTGCACAGCCGCGGCTCGGCCGCGGTCTTCGCCATGCGCCACGGCCTGCTGCCGGACGAGGATCAGCCCGCAAAGATCGGGTGATCACCCGATGTCCGGCCGGCGCGCACGGCCGACACTTCCGGTATGACTACTTCGACCTTCACCCTCCAGCCGACCGAATCCCCCGTCGCCGATCTGTTTCTCGCCGCGCTGATCCGGCGCGACTTCGCCGCGATGGCCGCCTGCCTCGCGCCCGAGGTCCGCCTGCGCGCCCTCATTCCGCCCGGCCCGTTCGACGCGGTCGGCCAGGGTCCGGCCGTCGACCGGTTCCGCGGCTGGTTCGGTGGGCCCGACGATTTCACCGTGCTCGACGCCGGTGGTGACCGTGTCGGCGGCAAGCCCGCCCTGCACTGGCTGGTCCGGATGCAGCCCGTCCACGCTCCCGGCGCCGCCCGGATCGCCGAGCAGCGGGTCTTCCTCACCACCGAACAGGACCGGATCACCACCATCGATCTGCTGTGCTCCGGCTGGCAGTCTGCCGGGTGAGGTCAGCTCCGACCGGCCAGCTCGTCGATCCAGCGCTCCAGCCGCGCGCCCTCGGTCACCATCAGCTCGGGATCGCGGAAAGTGTTGGTGAGCAAAGAGATTCCCTGATAGGCCGCGACGAACGCGACGGCGAGCTCGGCGGCGTCGGACCTGCCGAGCTCGGCGAACTGAGCCCGCGCCCAGTCGATCAGCAGGCTCATCAGCCGCGCCGGTTCACCGCCGAAGGCGTCGGCTCGCTTGTCGAGTTCGGCGGCCAGCGAGCCGGTCGGACAGCCGAAACGCACGGCCAGTTCGCGCTGGTCCACCCAGCTCGCGACCATCGCCTTCAACCGCTCGACAGGGCCGGGCAGCGGCTCGATTCCCGCGATGACCTCGCCGAGTACCGCGGCGTGCGTGTCGATCACGGCCTGCACGAACTGGTCCTTGGTCTTGAAGTAGTAGTAGACGTTGCCCACCGGCACATCGGCCGCGGCGGCGATGTCGGCGATGGTCGTCTTCTCGATCCCCTGCTCGTAGAAGACCCGCGCGGCCGCATGGACGAGCCGTTCCCGCTTGCCGGCCTTGGGCACCACTGAGTCAGTCACACAACTAACTATAGACAGCCCGGCCAGGCCTTGCTACGTTGAGTTAGTCAGCCAACTAACTCAAGGAGTTCTCATGATCGTCGTCACCGGGGCCACCGGCAATATCGGCCGTCAGCTGGTCGGACTGCTCGCCGACGCGGGCGAGCAGGTCCGCGCCGTCTCTCGGGGTAGCAAGCCCGTCGACCTGCCCGCGGGCGTCGAACATCTCGTTGCCGATCTGGGCGACCTCGACAGCCTCTCCCCCGCGCTGCGCCGTGCGGATGCGCTGTTCCTGCTGATCACCGGCGAGCAGCTCATGACCGGGCCGGAACCCGCCCAGGTCGTGAAGGCCGTCGCCGCCGCCGGTGTCCGCCGGGTGGTGTTCGTGTCCTCGCAGGGTGCGGTGACCCGTCCCGCCTCCGCCGGGTACGCGCGGACGATCGCCTTCGAGCAGGCGCTGGCGGAGTCCGACCTCGAGTGGACCGCGCTGCGGCCTGGTGCGTTCTTCTCCAACACCTATGCCTGGATCGAGCCGGTGCGCACCGCGCGCACCGTCGCCGCGCCGTTCGGGGACGTCGGCCTGCCCGCGGTCGACCCGGGCGACATCGCCGCGGTCGCGGCAGCAGCCCTGCGCGAGGACGGGCACGCGGGCCGCGCCTACACGCTGACCGGCCCGGCCGTGGTGACCCCGCGTGAACAGGCCGCCGCCATCGCGGCAGCCGTCGAAGTGCCGATCGCCTTCGTCGAGCTCACCCCGGCGCAGGCCAAGGAGAACATGCTGCGATTCATGCCCGAGGCGGTCGCCGACCACACCTTGACCATCCTCGGGGCGCCGACCCCGGAGGAACAGCAGGTCAGTGGGGATATCGAGCGGGTACTGAGCCGTCCGGCCACCGCTTACCCGGAATGGGCGCACCGCCATCGTGCGCTGTACGCCTGAGTCCTGCGATCGGGATCGAATCACCCGGCGGCGTAGGTCCGTGTCGCTCCTGCACGGCGGAGGGCGGGCCCGCAGCGTGGGCACACCGGGCGGCTCGGCTCACGCCTCGTCGGCGGGACCAGCGCTCAGTCGGGTGCGCAGGGTGGGCAGGCCGGGCCCGGTCAGCTCGTCGGCATAGGCGATGCGCCCTGCCATGACCATGGCCAGCGCGATCGCCGGACCGCTGACCAGCGGACCGGCGCCCGTCGCGAAGGGCCCGTCGGTCGCTTCCAGGCGCAGGCCGGCGATGGTGGTCTTGCTGGGCACGGTGAAATCGCGGCTCGCGTAGAAGTCGGCGACCGCGGTGGCGGCCTCCGTCGAGGGGAGGGTGGACAGCCCGAGCGGTCTGCGGATGTCCTGGCCATGGACGACAACCTCGCCGAGCCAGGCCGCCGTGTGCCCGGACGCCCCGGTCGTGCTGGTGATGATCGCCCGGAACAGCGCGAGGGTCTCGGCGGGTGTGGCCCCACGATGTTCGGCCAGGCGCCGGGCATTGTGCAGGTCGAAGTCGAAGCGGGCGCCGAGGACACTCCGCAGCCACCGCAGCCTGCCGATACTCGCCGCCGCGGTGAGGTGGGCGACGACCTCCTCGACCACCCAGTTCCCGCACAGCGACGGCCGCGCCCACTGCTCGTCGGTCAGACCGGCGAGATCCTCGGCAAGGGCCGCCCGTTCGGCGTGCGCCATCGCCCAGAGTTCGTCACGAGAAAGAGTGTTCGCCAAGGGGACCTCCAGGACACGGACCGGGGACGCGCGGGCGCGCGCCGTCGTCAATGCAGACGACGCCGGCCGCGCGAATTCATCGGGCCCGTGTCAGCCCTCGGCGGTCGCGGGCACCGGCTCGCCGCGCTGGGCGGGGACCGACCGGCGCCGGTCGTTGGCCACGGCGGTGATCACGCAGGTGCCGAGCGGGCCTTCGCGGTCGTACATGGTCGCGGTACTCACCGCGACCCCGGCGTTCCCGACGTGGTCGAGGGCTTGCATGCCGAGTTCCGGGCCCACCGGCAGGCGGGACAGGGTGAGGGTCATGTCGGCATTGATGTAGCCGACGCCGCGTGAACCCCAGTGGCAGACGAGGTTGGTGAGGTCACCGGTGGCGGCGGCGCGCTGGAACGGCGTGAATGGTTGCCCGGCCACCAGCGGGGGCAGGTTCTGCCAGGTGACTTTGCGCTCGGCGTCGCGAGCGGCACCGAAGTCGGTGATCCAGTCGCCGTCACCGGACTTGAACAGCGGTGCGGCGCCCTGCGGATCGTCACGGCGTTCCGCGGGGGCGGGCAGCGTCCGTGGCGGCTGCCAGATCGTTCCCGGCGGGTCGTCGGTGGCGGCCAGGAAGGTCACGGTCGCCCTGGCCCGCGTCTGGTCCCGCTGGACGAGCCAGGAATCGACGACCTTGATGCGATTACCGGCCCGCACCACCGCGCTGTGCAGCGTGATCGGTTCCCTGGTGACCTGCTGGAACAGATCGACCGAGATCCTCGCCGGCACGAATCCCGTCCCCGGACTGTGCTTCTCGGCCTCCAGCGCGAGCAGGCCGCACACCGCGACGCCGTGCAATTGGTTCGGCGACCAGCGGCTCACCGCCAGATCGCTCGGCACGTACATCCCGTCGTGCGTCGTGAAGAACTCCACCACGATCCTCTCTGCTCACCCGAGGTCATGGTAGGACAGGGCCCGAGGCCTGCGAATCCGGCGGGCGCTCCTAGCCCCGAGCCCGCCCGGTCACCGCGCCGGCGGCCCGAGCACACGCCGGACAGCCGATGGCGACCGGACCCGCGGCCTGCGAATCCGACGGACACTAGTCGCCCGAGCCCGCCCGGTCACCGCGCCCGCAGCCCGAGCACACGCCGGACAGCCGATGGCGACCGGGTCGACACTGCCCGCGGCCTGCGAATCCGACGGGCGCTCCTCGCCCGAGTTCGGCCGGTCACCCACGCCGACGACCCGGGCGCGCGCCGGTCAGCCGATGTCGACCGGGTCGACCTGCACCCGTAGCGGGTCGTCGGATCGATGGGAGCTGCGGACCGCCTGGGCAGCGGTCAGGGCGCGAGCCAGCGGCGCGCCCGCGGAGCGGCCGACCCGCAGCAGCATGCGCTCGACCTCCGCCGGGGAGTCACTGCCGGAGAACGGCTTTCGCGCTGTCGGGGGCAGCGGGACCGGACCGAGCACCTCGGTGCCGTCGGGTAGCTCCGCCGCGTCCAGGAATTCGGCGATCGAAGCGGACGTCCCGTCCACGGCCGCCAAGCGCACGGCGGGCGGGAACCCGACCTCGGTGCGAGCCTCGAGCTCGGCGGCGGCGTGGTGGACGGGGTCCCAGCGGACCAGTGCCTGGACGGTGGGCAACGCGGGCTCGGCCATCACGATGACCTGTCCGCGCGGCCGGACCAGGGCGGCGGCACCCATCCAGCGGCGCAGCGTGTCCTCGCTCGCCCTCAGGTCGGCCCGCCCGAGCAAGGCCCAGCCGTCGAGCAGCAGCGCCACCCCGTAACCGCCACGCACCAGTGGCTCCGCACCGACCGTGGCGACCACCACCTGCGCGCCCGGCTCGACGGTGTCGATGACTTCCCCGCCACCCGACCCACGGATCGGCACGCCGGGAAACGCCCGGCCGAGTTCTTCGGCGGTGCGCGCCGCACCGATCACCATCGCCCGCAAGGCACGCGCCCCACAGGCCTGACAGCGGAAGGCGGCCTCGGTGATACCGCACCACTTGCACTGCGGGCTCGCCGCCTGTCCGTCCGCGGACTGCGGCAGCGACAGCGGCCCGTTGCAGTGCCTGCAGCGGGCAGGCGTCCGGCATTTCGCGCAGGCCAGCGAGGGGACATACCCGCGCCGGGGCACCTGGACCAGCACCGCGGCGTTCTCCTTGAGCGCCGCGCGGGCGGCCGCGAAGGCGACGCCGGGCATCCGCACCGCCCGCGCCAGCGCATCGCGTTCCAGGGCGAAGTCGGTGTCACCGGGCGCGCTGATCCGCGGCATCACTTCGCGCAGCACCTGTCGCTCGGCGAGAAGGTCACGGGCCCAACCGGATTCGACCACGGCCTGGACTTCGGCGGTGCGGGCGAAACCGGCGGCGACGAAGGCCGCGCCCGTCTCGTGAGCACGCAGCATCGCCACCTCGCGCGCATGCGGATACGGGGCACGCGGCTCGGCGTAGGTGTCGTCGCCGTCGTCCCAGATGGCGATCAGCCCGAGGTCGCGCGCGGGCGCGAACACCGCGGCCCGAGTGCCGACCACGATGCGCGCCTGACCGCGCAGCACCGCCAACCAGCGCCGGTAGCGTGCCGCGGGCCCCAGCCCCGCCGACAACCCGACCGCCGAATCCCCCACCAGCCGAATGCATTCGGCGAGCAGCCGATCGAGGTCACGTTGATCCGGCACCATCAGCACCGCACTGCGCCCACTCGCCACCACCGTGGCGGCGAGTTCGGCCAGCCGCGCCGCCCAGTCCTCCCCCGGCAACGCCTGCCAGGCGGCGCGTGCCGCCCTACCCTGCCGCAGCGCGCCGACGAACGCCTCGCCGTGCGTATAGCGCCCCCACGCCGACGTGTCGACACTCGGTTCCGTTACGGCGCTGGATGTTCCACCGTCCGAACCAGACGTTGTCGGCCGCTGCTCCGTCCCAGCCCGCGCTTCGGGCTCGGCACGCGCTTCGGGCTCGGCACGCGGTTCGGCCTCGGCACGCGGTTCGGCCTCGGCACGCGGTTCGGCCTCGGCACGCGGTTCGGGCTCGGCACGCGGTTCGGCGTTCGGCCCTTGATCGTGAGCCGACGATTCTCGCGCTGCCGCCGATCCCGATGACGCCCGTTCGCCGGGCACAGCGTCGACGGCTGCATCAGCCCCGGACTGCCGCAGCTCCACACCGGGCCGCTCGCCCATCGGCTGCTGACCGCGACCGTCGGCCAGTACGCTCGGGGTCGCCGATGGCGGCGGCTCGGCCGCGTCAGCTGCGTCGACTGCGTCCGGCGTGTCGGCTGCGTCGGCTGCGTCGGCTGCGTGCGCATTCGAAGCCGATTCCGTTGCGGCAGTGGACTTCTTGGTCGCCCCCGCCTCCGTGCGGGCGTGGCGGGGTGGGATGGCCAGGCGCAGGACGTCGGCGCGGGTGCCCGCGTAGCGGGCGGCGACGGTGGTGGCCAGGCGCAGGATTTCCGGGGTGAGGACGCGTTCCGGGGAGACGACGCGCTCGAGCTTCACCATCTTGCCGGTGTGGTCGCTGCGCGGGAGCCGCTCGAGCAGGTACCCGTCGACCAGGCGGCCCGCGAAACGCACCCGGACCCGCACGCCCGGCTGCGCGATCTCGTCCAGGTCCGGTGGCACCAGGTAGTCGAAATCGCGGTCCAGGTGCGCAGGCGACAGCAGCGGGAGCACCCGAGCGATCGGGTGTCCCGCTGCTGTCGTTGTGTCGTCCGCTGCCACGCGGGCGGTGAGTCTTACAGGCCGACGGCCGCGCGCAGCTTGTCGGCGCGGTCCGTGTGCTCCCAGGGCAGGTCGACATCGGTGCGGCCGAAGTGACCGTAAGCCGCGGTCGGCGCGTAGATCGGGCGCAGCAGGTCCAGGTCGCGGATGATCGCGCCCGGACGCAGGTCGAAGACCTCCGAGATGGCGGCCGAGATGCGGACCGGGTCCACCTTCTCGGTGCCGAAGGTCTCGACGAACAGGCCGACCGGGGCCGCCTTGCCGATCGCGTACGCGACCTGCACCTCGACCCGTTCCGCCAGACCGGCGGCAACGACGTTCTTGGCGACCCAGCGCATGGCGTAGGCGGCCGAGCGGTCCACCTTCGACGGGTCCTTGCCGGAGAACGCGCCGCCACCGTGGCGGGCCATGCCGCCGTAGGTGTCGACGATGATCTTGCGGCCGGTCAGGCCCGCGTCGCCCATCGGGCCGCCGAGCACGAACTTGCCGGTCGGGTTGACCAGCAGCCGGATGTCGGAGGTGTCCAGGCTGGGCAGCTCCAGGTCACCGACGACGGCGTCGAGGACCTTCGCGCGGATATCGGGCGCGAGCAGGTTGTCCAGGTCGATATCGGCCGCGTGCTGGGTGGAGATGACGACCGTGTCGAGGCGGACCGGGCGGTCACCGTCGTATTCGATGGTGACCTGGGTCTTGCCGTCGGGACGCAGGTACGGCAGCACGCCGGACTTGCGGACCTCGGTGAGCTTGCGCGAGAGCCGGTGCGCGAGCGCGATCGGCAGCGGCATCAGCTCGGGGGTGTCGGTGGTGGCGTAGCCGAACATCAGGCCCTGGTCACCGGCGCCCTGGCGCTCGATCGCGTCGTCGGAACCGCCGACGCGCGCCTCGTGCGAGGTGTCGACGCCCTGCGCGATATCGGGCGACTGGGCACCGATCGCGATGTTGACACCGCAGGAGTTGCCGTCGAATCCCTTTGCGGAGGAGTCGTATCCGATCTCGAGGACCTTCTCCCGGACGATCCGCGGGATATCGGCGTAGGCCGAGGTGGTGACCTCGCCCGCCACATGGACCTGACCCGTGGTCACCAGGGTTTCCACCGCGACCCTGCTGCTCGGGTCCTCCGCGAGCAACGCATCGAGGATGGAATCGCTGATCGCGTCACAGATCTTGTCCGGGTGACCTTCGGTCACGGACTCACTGGTGAATAGCCGACTACCTGTCGTACGCACAGTTATTCCCTCTCCCTCAACGGGTACTCGTTCCTTATCAAGACTATTCCAAACCACCGACGAGGTGGCGCAGTGCACACAGACTGTCCCGGACTGTTCACCGAACCGGCGAAGCCGCCCACAGACCGCGCCCGTACGCAGTACACTGCGCGACGATCATTGCAGCGCAACAGATCTCGCGAAGTAGGTGGACCGTACCCCGGTCAGCGCAGCAGCGGGACGAGCGCGTCGAGCACCCGGCTGGCCAGCAGCGCCTTCGAACCGTGATCCAGGGCCTGTTCGGTACCGTCGGCGCCGAGCAACCAGCCGTCGTTGGTGTCGACCTCGAACGCCTTGCCCTCGCCGACCGCGTTGACCACGAGCAGGTCGCAGCCCTTACGGGCCAGTTTGGCGCGGGCGTGGGTGAGCACGTCACCGTTGTCGTCCCCGGTCTCGGCGGCGAAGCCGACGATCGCGGTGCCTGCGAGCCTGCCGTCGGTGCGGGCGTCGACCAAGCCGGCGAGGATGTCCTCGTTCTTGGTCAGCGGGATCACGTCGGGCTCGTCAGCGCCCTTCTTGATCTTCGCCGCGGCGACGTGGGTCGGCCGGAAATCGGCCACCGCGGCCGCCATGATCACCGCATCGGAGCCGAGCGCGTGCTTGTCGACCGCGGTCTTGAGCTGCTCGGCGGTGGTGATGTGGACCAGGTCGACGGCGGCGGGGGGCGCGAGTTCGATGGTGTTGCCCGCGATCAGCGTCACCTGGGCGCCGCGCTGGGCGGCGACCCTGGCCAGGGCGTAGCCCTGCTTGCCCGAGCTGCGGTTGCCGAGGAAACGCACGGGATCGAGCGGTTCCCTGGTGCCACCGGCGGTGATCACCACGCGGCGACCGGTCAGGTCGCGGGGCAGCGCGTCGGGACGTTCGAGCAGCAGCGAGGCCAGGCCGAAGATCTCCTCCGGCTCGGGCAGCCTGCCCGGACCGGTGTCGGTGCCGGTGAGCCGGCCCGACGCGGGTTCCATGACATTGGCGCCGTGCGCTCGCAGCGTCGCGACATTGGCCACCGTCGCCGGATGCTCCCACATCTCGGTGTGCATCGCGGGCGCGAACAGCACCGGACATCGAGCCGTCAGCAAGGTGGCGGTGAGCAGATCGTCGGCGCGCCCGTGCGCGGCGCGCGCCATCAGATCCGCGGTGGCGGGGGCGATGACGACCAGATCGGCCTCCTGACCGATCCGGACATGCGGAACCTCGGGCACGTCGGCGAACACGCCGGTGTGCACCGGCTGGCCGGACAGTGCCTCGAAGGTCGCCTTACCGACGAACTGCAGGGCCGACTCGGTGGGAATCACCCGCACCTGATGGCCGGTCTCGGTGAACCGGCGAACGAGGGCACACGCCTTGTAGGCGGCGATGCCCCCGCTGACCCCGACGACAATCCGCATGGTCTCTACGCCTCCGGAAAAGAGATTGTCACTCGCCCTCGGTGTGCTCGAGCAGGTCGGAGTGGATTTCGCGCATGGCGACCGACAGCGGCTTCTCCTGCAGGCCGGGCTCGACCAGCGGGCCGACGTACTCGAGGATGCCGTCGCCGAGCTGGTTGTAGTAATCGTTGATCTGACGCGCGCGCTTGGCTGCGTAGATCACCAGGGCGTACTTGGACGACGTGCGCTCGAGCAGCTCGTCGATCGGCGGGTTGGTGAGGCCGATCGGGGTGTCGTACGCGGGCGCGGCTGCGGTGTCCGTACTCACTAGGGGAGGCTCCTGCGGGGTTAGTGGGTCAAGAACTCGAATTTGTGCTAACGAATAACGATACCAACTGCTCGCAGGCGGTCGTCACTTCGGCGTTCACGATCACCGTGTCGAACTCGTCACAGGCCGCCAATTCGACCCGGGCGGTCTCGAGCCTGCGCTCGATCACCTCGGGCGTCTCGGTGCCACGCGAACGCAGCCGTGAGACCAGTTCCTCCCAGCTCGGCGGGGCGAGAAACACCAGCAGCGCTTCCGGCATCGCCTGCCGGACCGACCGTGCGCCGGCCAGGTCGACTTCGATCAGTACAGAATGTCCGGCGGCCAGTGCTTCCCGCACCGGAGCCGCGGGGGTGCCCGATCGCTGCAACCCCCCGTGGATGTCCGCCCATTCGAGCAGTTCGTCCGCCTCGATCATGGCGTCGAATTCCGCTCGGGAAACGAAACGGTAGTCACGGCCGTCGACTTCCCCGGGCCGGGGGGCCCGGGTCGTCGCCGACACACTGAAGACCAGTTCGGGCAGGCGTTCCCGCACGCACCGCACGACCGTGGACTTACCCACGGCCGAGGGGCCGACCAGTACAACCAGCCGACCCTTCCGCGTGTGTTCGACCACCTGTATCAGGAGTCGAAGTCGAAGCGAGCCAGCAGCGCCTTGCGCTGACGGTCGCCCAGGCCACGGAGACGCCGGGTAGGGGCGATCTCCAGCTCGGTCATGATCTCGGCAGCCTTGACCTTGCCCACCTTCGGCAGAGCCTCGAGCAGCGCAGAGACCTTCATCTTGCCGAGAATCTCATCGGATTCGGCGTCGGTGAGGACCTGCTTCAGGTTGGTACCGCCACGCTTCAGGCGCTCCTTGAGCTCCGCCCGAGCACGGCGAGCGGCAGCCGCCTTCTCCAAAGCAGCGGCGCGCTGCTCGTCAGTCAGCTGGGGAAGGGCCACGGTTCCTCCGTCTCATCGTTCATTGCTAGATCTACCGCCGGTTACCCGGACGGTCTGTGCGACCGTACCCACGACGCCCGCCGATTGCGAACCCGACCCCCAGGTCAGGGCAGGATTACGGATGCCGTATGGGGCGCGCGGGCCCGATGCGGTGACCACCGATTCCTCCGCACCGATCGTACCGCCGAAATCGAAAAATGCACCCCTACCAGCGGTTTTACCGATATGGGCGATGTTAGCCATCAGGTAGCGCGCGGTGTGGTCATCGGCACGGCAAACCCGGTGATGCCCGACCAGGGACTTTCCCGAAATTCCCCGCGTGTCGCTGGATTTCGTACCGCGTGTCGTCAAGATCGGGAACGGAACCGCTCCAGAACCGCGCCGGTGGCGGTCGCGGTCACCTCGTCGATCCAGTCGGGAATCGGTGCCGCGCGGGCGATGTAATCGCGCACCAAACCGTACGGAATCGCCTTCACCGCGGCCTCGGCCAGCGCCGCCGCGCGCTCGTCGGCGGTCCCGAATTCGGTGACCACGGCAGCGAGCAGGGCCGCGTTCATCGCGTCGTTCACGGTGGCGATCTGCGCCCGCAGATCCTCGGGCCCGACATCGAGCAGTTCGTCGCGATGGAACATCTTCATCGCTCTGGCCTCGGTCGGGTTGGCGCGGCAGTACCGCGGCAGATAGGTGGCCGCGGCGAGCAGCGGTGACGGCCCGGCCAGCGCGGCGAGCAGGCCGACATGGAAGCGCCGGATCGAGCGCAACCACAGCCGGGCGAGCAGTTCGTCACGTGAGGCGAAGCGCACATAGATCGACCCCGTGTGCACGCCGGCGGCCTTGCCGATCGCGGTGATCGCGGGTCGGGTGATCGCCGGATCGACCAGCAGGTCGCGGGCCGCGTCGAGCACCTGATCGTCGGTGAAGAGACGGGGTCTTGCCACCGGCTCAGCCTAGTGGCACAGTTTATGAATATGAATTCAAGAACTAGTTTTCCGCTGGCCGGGGCCGCAGTGGTGTTCATCGCCGCCGTCCACACGATCATGGGTGTCGTCCTGCTCGCCGCGGGCGATCAGGACACCGAGCTCTCGTTCTGGTTCACCACGTTCGGTGTGGTCGGGATCGGTCTCGGGGTGGCCATGATCGAGCTGGAGCGAGCGCGCGGTTCCGTGCCCGCATCGGTGCTCGTCGCGCTCGCCGTGACGACGCTGGTCGGGTTGGTGTACATGCCGGTGTCGGGATTCCTCACCCTGCTGGTGCCGCTCGCCGTCGGCGCGGCGGGCTGGTGGCGTGGGCGGATTCCCGCCTCGGCCGAGGTGTGACCTGGCCCGGTCACACCGGCAGCCCGGGTGGTGCGATCACGGGCTAGGCGTCGACGGCGCCCGCGCGCAGATGCTGCAGGATGGCGAGAACCCGGCGATTGTGGGCCTCGCCCACGGGCAGGTCCAGCTTGGTGAAGATCGCGTTGATGTGCTTCTCGACAGCGCTGCGCGTGACGAACAGCTGCTGACAGATCGCCGCATTACTCAGGCCCTGCGCCATGAGTTCGAGCACCGCGCGCTCGCGCTCGGTCAGCCGGTGCAGCGGCGAATCGGCGCGGTTGTGCAGCAACAGCTGCCGCACCACCTCCGGATCGAAGGCGGTGCCGCCCGCGCCGACCCGCTCGACCGCGTCGAGGAACGCGCCGATCGCGGCGACCCGATCCTTGAGCAGGTAGCCGATGCCGCCGGTGCCGGTCAGGAATTCGGCCGCGTGCCTGCGTTCGACGTACTGCGAGAGCACCAGGACCGCGATCCCCGGCTGGTCCCGGCGGATCTCGAGCGCCGCCCTGATGCCTTCGTCGACGTGATCGGGCGGCATCCGGACATCGGCGATCACGAGGTCGGGCGGGCGGACCCGCACCGCGGCCAGCAACTCGGTCGCGGTGCCGACGGAGTCCACGATCTCGTGTCCCTCGGCGGTCAGCAGCTGAGCCAGGCTCTCGCGCAGCAGCGCGGAATCCTCGGCCAGGGTTATCCGCACGGAACCTCCACGGTGACGATGGTCGGACCGCCCGGCGGGCTGTCCACCCTCATCGTGCCGTCCAGCGCGGTGACGCGGGTGGCGATACCGGCCAGCCCGTGGCCGCCGGGGTCGGCGCCGCCGTTCCCGTCGTCGCGCACACGCAGGCGCACGAGCGGCCCGTCGCGTTCGACGCCGACGGCGATGGCCTCGGCCCCGGAATGCTTGATGGCGTTGGTGATCGCCTCGCTCGCGGTGAAATAGCAGGCCGATTCGACCGGTCGCGGCGCACGTTCGGTGAGCGCGTAGTCGAGCCGGGTCGGCAACGGTGTCCGGTCGGCAAGGGCTTCGAGCGCGGCGTGGAGTCCGTCGCGGGCGAGCATCGCCGGGTAGATCCGCCACGACACCTCCCGCAATTCGTCGAGGATGTGCCCGGTCTCGGTGATCGCGCGCCGGTGCAGCTCGCCACGCCGGTCCTCGTCGGCTTCCCGCTCCACCCGGCCGAGCAGGATGGACAGCGCGACCACCCGCTGCTGCACGCCGTCGTGCAGGTCTCGTTCGATGCGTCGTCGTTCGTCGTCGATCACCTCGATCACCTCGGCGCGCGTGGTGGTCAGCTGCGCCACCCGCTGCGCGAGTTCGTCCTGGCCAGGGCGGGTGCTCCGCCGCAGACACCAGGCCTCGGCTCGCACGACCCCGAGCAACCCCTGCACGGCGAGGAAGCACAGCACCGCTCCCGGCAATGCCAGCACCATGACGCTCGCCCAGGTGACCTGCCCCGGTTCGGTCGCATCGATGATCGGCACGGCGGCACCGGTTGCCGCGCCGTAGACCACGGCCACCGCGACGACGACCCCCAGACCGGACAACGCCAGGACCAACGCGCCGAGCGTCCCGACGAGCGCGCGGGCCGCCAGATAGCCCGCGGCCCGCGGCCCCCTCGGCACGCCGTTCGAGCGCACGCCGAGCAGCCGGGTGAGCCGCCGCCGCTCCACCGAGGCGATCCGGTCGGTCAGGCCCGGCGAGATCGGCGCGGCGAGCACGCCGAGCAGGTCGAGCGGCACGGTGACCACGCCGAGCAGATACCCCGCGATCGCCGCCGCGGCGCGTGACGAGCGCGGGGAGGAAGAGCTCATCATCCGATCCTCCCGTGCCACACCCACATCGACGTGCGCGGATCGCGCCAGGATGTGCTCATCGCCCAATTCTCGCGTGTCCCGGCCACACCGACCGGTAGTCACACCGCGGTCGGGCCGGTTCGGCCTGCGCGGGAATCTCATCGCCCGGCGGTCATCTGCGTCCGCACCTGACGTAGACGCCGGAGGACGAACACGGACGCGGCGACGAGCACGACGACGATCACGGCCTTCTGCAGGATGCCCGCGTAGGTCTCGACGAGGTGCCAATTCTCGCCGAGCGCGAACCCCGCGAACACGAAGATCGCGTTCCACATCAGGCTGCCCGCGGTGGTCAGCAGGGTGAAGCGGCCGAGGGGCATCCGTTCGACGCCGGCGGGGATCGAGATCAGGCTGCGGAAGATCGGGATCATCCGGCCGAAGAACACGGCCTTGTCGCCGTGGCGGGCGAACCAGTCCTCGGTGCGGTCCAGGTCGGACAGGCGTACCAGCGGCAGGCGGTCGACGATGCGGCGCAGGCGGTCGCGGCCGAGGGCGGCGCCGAGGCCGTAGAGGGCGAGGGCGCCGACGACCGAGCCGAGTGTCGTCCACAGCAGGACCTCGGCGAGGCTGAACCGGCCGCGGCTCGCGGTGAAGCCGGCCAGCGGCAGGATCACCTCGCTGGGCAGTGGCGGGAAGAGGTTCTCGAGTGCGATGGCGATGCCCGCGCCGAGGCCGCCGAGCTGTTCCATGAGCTGGACCGCCCATCCCGCGATGCCGGTGAGTTCGGTCGAAGTGGCTGTCGTTTCCATGCTTTCGACGCTAGGAAGCGGGCGCCTGGCGATCAGTAGCGTCAACCATCCGATCGGCAGGGTGCGACCGCAGTCCAGGGGTGGGGTTTTCCGCACCCCCATCGCGGGGCTCACACCCTCGTCGTCGGCGCGGAGCGTGCCTAGCGTGGAAAGCTATGCGACAGAAACTGTTTCGTGCCTCTGTGGTCGTTCTGGGCACCGTGCTGACGGCCACGCTGGTGGCCGCCACCGTCCTCGTGACGGCGCGTTGGCAGGTCGTCGGGGACACGGTCGAGGCCGGTGCGCGCTGGAACGACACGGATGTGGTGCTGCGGGTCTCCGACGAGGAGCGGCAGCGGGAGTGGCAGTACGCCGGCAGCGGGCAGTCCACGCCGGATCCGCACAGCCGATTCCGGATCGGCAGCATCACCAAGACCTTCGTCGCGACCGTGGTGCTGCAACTGGTCGACGAGGGCAAAGTCGACCTGGACGGTTCGATCGCCGCGCAGCTGCCCGACCCGATTCCCGGCGGGAACCGGATCACGGTGCGGCAGTTGATGAATCACACCAGCGGGCTCTACGACTACATGAAGGAACCCGGCATGTCGACGAATCGGTGGCGCGGCGACGACCGGTTTCGCAGTCACGCGCCCCGCGATCTGCTCGCCACCGCGGTGCGCCACGACCCCTCTTTCGCGCCGGGCGCCCGCTTCCGGTACTCGAACACCAACTACATCGCACTTGGCCTGCTCATCGAGCACGTGACCGGGCACCGCTACGGCGACGAGATCCGCGACCGCATTCTCACTCCCCTGCGGTTGACCACCACCACCGTTCCCGGCGACGACCCCCGTATCCCCGCGCCCGCGCTCACCGCACACCGCGACATCGACGGCGTCGGCCGCGTGGACGTGACCGAGATGAACCCGTCGCTGGACTGGGCGGCAGGCGAGATGATCTCCACCACAGCCGATCTCGACGCGTTCTTCGCGGCATTGCTGGGTGGCCGCCTGATCAGCCCCGCCGCGCTGGGCCGGATGCGCGAGACCGTCCCGATGGGCATGGGATTCCACTACGGCCTCGGCCTGCAGCGTTTCGATCCACCGTGTGGTGACGATCTGTGGGGGCACGGCGGTGAGCTGCTCGGTTACGTCACGTATGCGTTCCGGTCGACCGACGGCCGCGCACTGACGATGGTCCTCGGCTCAGCGGCCTCGTCGGACGCGTTGTCCCTGTACGCCACAGTCACGGCGACGTACTGCCTCGCCTGAACGCAGCTCGCCGCCACGCCGACCGACTACCTCGCCCGAAAGCAGTTCGCGACCGACAGCCCCGCCTGACCGGCCGACCAGCAGAGACAACGAGGCCGGGGCAGCGTGTCACTACCCCGGCCTGTCGCGTTTGTCACCCCTGCAGGAAGGCGAACTCCTCCCGCAGCTGAGCCATCTTGTCGCACAGCGCCGTCACCGACGGACCCGCGTTGAGGACCTCGCGCGACACATTGGGCACCACGGCCGCCAGGTTCGCTTCCGGCACCAGGGCGCGGATGGAGTCCGCTCCCCCGCCCTGCGCGCCGACACCGGGCATCAGAATGGGGCCGTTGAGGGCCGACAGGTCCGGCGCCTCGGTGAGTGTCGCGCCGACGACCACGCCGACGGAGCCGAAACCGTGACCCGCGTTGCGCGCCGCCGCCTCGTCGACCATCGTCTGGGCGATCGTGCGCCCGTCCGCGGCGGTGATCCGCTGTAGTTGCGCCCCTTCAGGATTCGAGGTCGCCGCGAGGACGAACACGCCGCGATGGTTGGCCTTGGCCAGGCTCAGCGCCGGGTCGAGCGACCCGAAACCGAGGTAGGGCGAGACCGTCACCGCGTCGGAACCGAGGGGTCCGTCACCGAGCCAGGCGTGCGCGTAGGCGTCCATGGTGGAGCCGATGTCGCCGCGCTTGGCGTCGGCGAGCACCAGCGTGCCCGAGCCGCGCAGCACCTCGATGGTGCGTTCGAGCACCGCGAGACCGCCGGAGCCGTAGGTCTCGAAGAACGCGACCTGCGGCTTCACCAGCGCGACGCGGCCGTCGAAGGCCTCGACGCAGATCTCGGCGAACGCCTCGAGCCCGTCGACGTCCTCGGTGAGCCCCCACGCCCGGAGCAGGCCGGGGTGGGGGTCGATGCCGACGCACAGCGGGCCGAATTCCCGCATGGCGTGCTGCAACCGGTGACCGAAGCTGTGCATGTCAGCCACGCAGCACCGAGTGCAGCTGCTGCAGCGAGCGCACGCCGATGCCACCGTTGATGCTCGCCTCGATGCCCTGCACCGCCGCGGCCGCGCCCTGCACGGTGGTGATGCACGGGATGTTCGCGCCCACCGCGGCGGTGCGGATCTCGTAGCCGTCCACGCGGGGGCCCGAGTTGCCGTAGGGGGTGTTGAACACGATGTCGATCTCGCCGTCGCGGATCTGCTCGACGATCGAGGCCTCCGGCATGCCGGTCGCCGGGTCGGTGGCTTCCGGGTCGGAGTGCTTGCGCACCTGCTCGCACGGAATGCCGTTGCGGCGCAGGGTTTCCGCGGTGCCCTCGGTGGCGAGGATGCGGAAGCCCAGGTCGTGCAGGCGCTTGATCGGGAACACCATGGCGCGCTTGTCGCGGTTGGCGACGGAGACGAACACGGTGCCCTCGGTCGGCAGCGAGCCGTAGGCGGCGGCCTGGCTCTTGGCGAAGGCGGTGCCGAAGTCGGCGTCGATGCCCATGACCTCGCCGGTGGACTTCATCTCCGGGGAGAGCAGCGAGTCGACGCCGGAGCCGTCGGCGCGACGGAACCGGTGGAAGGGCAGCACGGCTTCCTTCACCGCGACCGGCGCGTCCAGCGGCACGTGGCCGCCGTCGCCCTCGGGCGGCAGCATGCCTTCCTTGCGCAGGTCGGCGATGGTGGCGCCGAGCATCACGCGTGCGCAGGCCTTGGCCAGCGGCACCGCGGTCGCCTTGGAGACGAACGGCACCGTGCGGCTCGCGCGCGGGTTGGCCTCGAGCACGTAGAGGATGTCGTCCTTGAGGGCGTACTGCACGTTGAGCAGGCCCTTGACGCCGATGCCCTTGGCCAGCGCGATGGTGGAGCGGCGCACGGCCTCGATGTCGCTGCGGCCCAGGGTGATCGGGGGCAGCGCGCAGGCGGAGTCACCGGAGTGGATGCCCGCTTCCTCGATGTGCTCCATCACGCCGCCGAGGTAGACCTCCTCGCCGTCGCACAGGGCGTCGACGTCGATCTCGATGGCGTCTTCCAGGAAGCGGTCGACCAGCACCGGGTGCTCCGGGTTGAGCTCGGTGGCGCGGGAGATGTAGCCCTCGAGCGAGGTCTCGTCGTAGACGATCTCCATGCCGCGACCGCCGAGCACGTAGGACGGGCGCACCAGCACCGGGTAGCCGATCTCGGCGGCGATCTTCTTGGCCTGCTCGACCGTGGTGGCGGTGCCGTACTTGGGCGCGGGCAGTCCGGCGGCGACGAGCACGTCACCGAATTCGCCGCGGTCCTCGGCCAGGTCGATCGCGGCCGCGGACGTGCCGACGACCGGCACACCGGCGTCGGTGAGCCGCTGCGCCAGGCTCAGCGGGGTCTGGCCGCCGAGCTGCACGATCACACCGGCGACGGTGCCCGACTCGGTTTCGGCGTTGTACACCTCGAGGACGTCCTCGAAGGTGAGCGGCTCGAAGTAGAGGCGATCGGCGGTGTCGTAGTCGGTGGACACGGTCTCGGGGTTGCAGTTGACCATCACGGTCTCGTACCCGGCAGCCGAGAGGGTCTGTGCCGCATGGACACACGAGTAGTCGAACTCGATGCCCTGACCGATGCGGTTGGGGCCCGAGCCGAGGATGATCACCTTGTCGCGCTCACGCTGCGGCGCGACCTCGGACTCCGCGCCGGGATCCAGCTCGTAGGAGCTGTAGTGGTACGGCGTCTTGGCCTCGAACTCGGCGGCACAGGTGTCGACGGTCTTGTAGACCGGGCGCACGCCGAGGCGGTGGCGCAGCGAGCGCACCCCGGCCTCGCCCGCGAGCTCGGGCCGCAGGGCGGCGAGCTGACGGTCGGACAGGCCGTAATGCTTGGCACGGCGCAGCAGATCCTCGTCGAGCACGGGCGCGTCGAGGACTTCCTGACGCAGCGTGACCAGTCCGGCGACCTCGGCGACGAACCACGGATCCACACCAGAGGCCAGCGCGACTTCCTCGATGGACGCGCCGAAGCGCAGTGCCCGCTCGACCTGGTAGATGCGGCCCTCGGTGGGCACGCGCAGGTCGGCGAGGATGGCCTCGATCGCCTCGCGCACCGACGCGGGATCGCTCGGGTCCTGCGCCGCCCACTGACCGTCGTCGGTGGTCCAGAAGCTGGCGGCCTTGGTCTCGAGCGAACGCAGCACCTTGCCGAGGGCCTCGGAGAAGTTGCGGCCCATCGACATCGCCTCGCCCACCGACTTCATGGTGGTGGTCAGGGTGGCGTCGGCGCCGGGGAACTTCTCGAACGCGAACCGCGGCGCCTTCACGACGACGTAGTCCAGGGTCGGCTCGAAGCAGGCCGGGGTCTCGCCGGTGATGTCGTTGACGATCTCGTCGAGGGTGTAGCCGATGGCCAGCTTGGCGGCGATCTTGGCGATCGGGAAGCCGGTGGCCTTCGACGCCAGCGCCGAGGAGCGCGAGACGCGGGGGTTCATCTCGATGACGATCAGGCGACCGTCCTTCGGGTCGACCGCGAACTGGATGTTGCAGCCGCCGGTGTCGACGCCGACCTCGCGCAGGATGGCGATGCCGAGATCGCGCATCTTCTGGTATTCGCGGTCGGTGAGCGTCATGGCCGGGGCGACGGTGACCGAGTCACCGGTGTGCACGCCCATCGGGTCGACGTTCTCGATCGAGCAGACGATGACCACGTTGTCGCGGCCGTCGCGCATGAGCTCGAGCTCGAATTCCTTCCAGCCGAGGATGGACTCCTCGATCAGGACATTCGCGGTCGGCGACGCGGCCAGGCCGCCACCGGCGATGCGGTCGAGGTCCTCGTCGTTGTAGGCCATGCCCGAACCGAGGCCGCCCATGGTGAACGACGGGCGCACGACGACCGGGAAGCCGAGTTCGGCGACGGTGTCGCGGACTTCGTCCATGGTGTAACAGACACGGCTGCGGGCACTCTCGCCGCCGACCTTGGCGACGATGTCCTTGAACTTCTGCCGGTCCTCACCACGCTGGATGGCGTCGAAGTCGGCGCCGATCAGCTCGACGTTGTACTTCTCCAGCACACCGCGCTCGTGCAGGGCGACCGCGGTGTTGAGCGCGGTCTGCCCGCCGAGGGTGGCCAGGATGGCGTCGGGGCGCTCCTTGTCGATGACCTTCTCGACGAACTCCGGGGTGATCGGCTCCACGTAGGTGGAGTCGGCGAACTCGGGGTCGGTCATGATGGTCGCCGGGTTGGAGTTCACCAGCGATACGCGCAGTCCCTCGGACCGCAGCACCCGGCACGCCTGGGTACCGGAGTAGTCGAATTCGCACGCCTGGCCGATCACGATCGGGCCAGAGCCGATCACCAGGATGTGCTTCAGATCCTCGCGGCGAGGCATCAGGCTCCTTCCATGAGACCGGCGAAACGGTCGAACAGGTATGCGGCGTCGTGCGGGCCTGCGGCGGCCTCGGGGTGGTACTGCACCGAGAAGGCGCGACCGTCGAGCAGTCGCACACCCTCGACGGTGCCGTCGTTGGCGCAGATGTGGGAGACCTCGGCCTTGCCGAACGGGGTGTCGAACACCTCGCCCTTCTCGCCTTCCAGCGCGAAGCCGTGGTTCTGCGCGGTGATGGAGATGCGGCCGGTGCCCTCTTCGACCACCGGGATGTTGATGCCGCGGTGGCCGAACTTCATCTTGTAGGTGTCGCGGCCCAGTGCCCGGCCCAGGATCTGGTTGCCGAAGCAGATGCCGAACAGCGGGATCCCGCGCTCGAGCACACCCTGGGTCAGCGCGATCGCGCCGGTCTGGGTGGCCGGGTCGCCGGGGCCGTTGGAGAGGAACACGCCGTTGGGGTTGAGCGCCAGGATGTCGTCGAGGGAGGTGTTCGACGGCACCACGTGGGTGCGGACACCGCGCTCGGCGAACATGCGCGGGGTGTTGGTCTTGATGCCCAGGTCGACCGCGACGACGGTGAAGCGGTGGTCCCCGACCGGCTCGATCGTGTACATGCCGTCGGTGCTGACCTCTTCGGCCAGGTCGGCGCCGAGCATGGAGGGCTGACCGTTGACCCTGGCCAGCAGCTCGTCGTCACCGGCGAGGGCGGCACCGGAGAAGATGCCCGCCTTCATCGAGCCGCGGGTGCGCAGGTGACGCACGACCGCGCGGGTGTCGATGCCGGCGATGCCGACCACGTTCTGCTTGTCGAGCTGGTCCTGCAGCGTGCCGGTGGCGCGCCAGTTGGACGAGATCGGCGAGGGGTCGCGCACGGCGTAACCGGCGACCCAGATCTTGCCGGACTCGTCGTCCTCGTCGTTCCAGCCCGTGTTGCCGATCTGCGGGGCGGTGGCCACCACGATCTGGCGGTCGTAGCTGGGGTCGGTCAGGGTCTCCTGGTACCCGGTCATCGCGGTGCAGAACACCGCCTCGCCCAGGGTCTGGCCCTCGGCGCCGAAGGCGGTACCGCGGAACACGCGGCCGTCCTCCAGCACGAGGGCTGCCTTCACTTTGCTCATTCGTCGTCTCCCGTCGTCGCCCTGGTCGCATCCGCGGTCCATGCCGGGTACACCGTCTTGTCGTCGCCCCGGAATCCGGTATCGATCTCGGTTCCGGTCGGCAGTGTCCAGCGAATTACCAGCACACCATTCTCTGTCATCACTTTGCCCGCGTGTCCGCGTTCGGTGCGCACGGCCGTGACGGATTCCTGCGGAATCCAGATCGGCGTCGCCCCGTCGCGTTCGAGCAGGATTCCGCGTTCGAACCGCGTCAGTTCGGCGGTCGCCCGGAATCCCAGGTCACCGACCGCGATCCGGTCCTGCCAGCTGGGCGCGATGGTGCTGCCCAGGTAGAGGCCGGTGGTCGGTTCCAGTAGTTGCGCGCCCAGCTCGGCGGGCACCGTCGGCAGTTCGCCGATCCGTGCCTGCTGCCGCGCGGCCTTCTTCTGCCAGGCTCGGTACATCAGCCACAGGCACAGGAGGAACAGGGCAAGACACCCCAGTACCCACAGAGTTCTTTCCACGTTCCTGGCCCTCCTAGATCCCGGCAGCCTTGCCCTCGCGGGCAGTTACCCGGCCGCGCAGCACGGTGGCTGACACCTGGGCCGGGAACGTCATGTCCTCGAACGGCGTGTTGTTCGAGATGCTCGCCAGTTCGGCGCCGTGCACCGTCCACTCGGCGTCGGGGTCGATCAGCGTCAGGTTGGCAGGCTCGCCGACCGCGATCGGGCGGCCGTGGTCGTCGAGGCCGACGATCGCGGCGGGCTTCTCGCTCATCACCCGTGCGACACCGCGCCAGTCGAGCAGGCCCGGCTGCACCATCGTCTGCACGATGATCGACAGCGCGGTCTCGAGGCCGAGCATGCCGGGGCGGGCGGCGGCGAACTCGCAGCACTTGTCCTGCTCGGCGTGCGGGGCGTGGTCGGTGGCGACGCAGTCGATGACACCGTCGGCCAGTGCCTGGCGCAGGGCGGCGACGTCGGCGGACTCGCGCAGCGGCGGGTTCACCTTGTTGACCGCGTCGTAGGTCTCCAGGCGCGAGTCGTCGAGCAGCAGGTGGTGCGGGGTGACCTCGGCGGTGATCGAGATGCCCTGGGACTTGGCCCATTTCACCAGTTCGACGGTGCCCGCGGTGGAGGCGTGGCAGATGTGCACGCGGGCGCCGGCATCGCGAGCAAGCAGCGCGTCACGCGCGACGATCGACTCCTCGGCGGCGCGCGGCCACCCGGCCAGGCCGAGGCGGGCGGCGTTGGGGCCCTCGTGCGCGACGGCGCCCTTGGTCAGGCGCGGCTCCTCCGCGTGCTGGGCGATGAGCACGCCGAGCGAGTTCGCGTATTCGAGCGCACGGCGCATGATCAGCGGGTCGTAGACGCAGTGGCCGTCGTCGGAGAACATCCGCACCTGGCCGATGCCCGCGGCCATGGTGCCCATCTCGGCGAGCTGCTTGCCCTCGAGTCCGACGGTGACCGCGCCGACCGGGAACACGTCGACCAGGCCGACCTCCTGGCCGCGCCGCCACACGTGATCGGTGATGACGTGCGAGTCGGCGACCGGGTTGGTGTTGGCCATCGCGAACACCGCGGTGTAACCGCCGAGTGCGGCTGCGGCCGAACCGGTTTCGATGGTCTCGGTGTCTTCGCGACCCGGCTCGCGCAGGTGGGTGTGCAGGTCGACGAAGCCGGGCAGCAGGATCTGGCCGTTGCCGTCGATCACCTCGGCGTCGGCCGACGCCTCGATGCCAGTGCCGATCTCGGCGATGACGGTGCCGCGCACCAGCACGTCGACCGGCTCGCCTTCACCGTAAGGCTTGACATTCTTGATCAGCAGTTCGCTCACGCCGCCACCTCCTGGGTGCCGACGAGCAGCCGGAACAACACGGCCATCCGCATGTGCACTCCGTTCGTCACCTGTTGCAGGACTGCCGCTTTCGGCGAATCGGCGACCGCCGACGCGATCTCCATGCCGCGCAGCATGGGACCGGGGTGCAGCACCACCGCGTCGTCGCCGAGCACGCCGAGCCTGCGCTCGGACAGTCCGTAGTTGATCGAGTATTCGCGGGCCGACGGGAAGAATCCGCCGTTCATCCGCTCGGCCTGCACGCGCAGCATCATGACCGCGTCGGCGCCGGGCAGTTCGGCGTCCAGCGAGGTCGCGACCCGGCACGGCCAGCTGTCCACGCCCACCGGCAGCAGGGTGCGCGGCGCGACCAGCACCACTTCGGCACCGAGGGTGTTGAGCAGGAAGACGTTCGAGCGGGCGACCCGGCTGTGCAGGATGTCGCCGACCAGCACGATCCGCTTGCCCTCGATGTCGCCGAGGCGCTGACGCAGGGTCAGCGCGTCGAGCAGCGCCTGGGTGGGGTGCTGGTGGGTGCCGTCGCCCGCGTTGATGATGGAGGGCGCGGCGCGGTTCTCCTCGCGCGCCCACTGTTCCATCCAGCGCGCGATCTGGTGCGCGGCACCGGAGGCCGGGTGGCGCACGATCAGCGCGTCGGCGCCCGCCGCGTGCAGGGTCAGCGCGGTGTCGCGCAGCGATTCGCCCTTGGAGACCGAGGAGCTCGACGCGCTGACGTTGATCACGTCGGCGCTCATCCACTTACCCGCGACCTCGAAGGACACCCGGGTGCGGGTGGAGTTCTCGTAGAACACCGTCATCACGGTGCGGCCGCGCAGCGTCGGCAGCTTCTTCACCTCGCGGCCGAGCAGGGCCTGTTCGAAGCGCTCGGCTTCGTCGAGGAGTTCGGTGGCGGTGGCCCGGTCGAGATCGGCGACCGTCAACAGATGTTTCACGCCTGCGCCTCCTGGTGCAGATACACACCGTCGTGTCCGTCGTGTTCGGTCAGCAGGACCGAGATGTCCTCGGCGCGCGAGGTCGGCACGTTCTTGCCCACGTAGTCGGCGCGGATCGGCAGTTCGCGGTGACCGCGGTCGATGAGCACCGCCAGCTGCACCGCGCGGGGGCGGCCCAGGTCGCGCAGGCCGTCGAGGGCCGAGCGCACGGTGCGGCCGGAGAACAGCACATCGTCGACGAGAACGACCAGGGCGTTCTCGATCCCGCCGTCGGGCACCGAGGTGCGCTCGAGCGGGCGGTGCGGACGGCTGCGCAGGTCGTCGCGGTAAAGGGTGATGTCGAGCGAGCCCAGCGCCGGCCGCACGCCGGAGAATTCCTCGATCTTGGCGGCGAGCCGGTTGGCCAGGGTGGTGCCGCGGGTCGGGATGCCCATGAGAACCACCCGCGGTGCGTCGGCGTCGCCGGAATCGAGGGCGGTCTTCTCGATGATCTGATGCGCGATGCGCGCGACGGTCCGGTGCACGTCCGATGGCGACAACAGCTCGCGCCCGGCTGCCACCCACTCGGGAGTGTGCCGCTGCGATGTTTCGCCCGCGCCGGTTTTGGCCGCCCGTTCGGGCACAGCCATGCCGACCTCCTTCCCCGCCTCACCGGACGGTCCGTTAAAGGATGCCTAACTCGCGCTCCACCCTATCAGCGTCCGAACCCACCTTTGACCAGGTCGTCCCGCTTGTGAGCGCCGCCACGGGGTGCGCGCGGATAGCGCGCGTGCGTCCGCCGTCACACTCGGACTGAAAGTCCTGCGAGCGCGGAGGTTTGAACGCCGGACCGGATCATCCGCCATCGCAGCTGCCGTACGGCGCGTGACGGCATTCACGTCCGATCCGACCCGAGCCCGGCCACTTCGTCGAACCGCCGGGTATTCGGTTGCAGGCAATACGGGTACCGGGTGCAATCGGGAGTATGGCATCGGAGGCGTTGGCAGGGCGGGTCGCCGTGGTGACCGGCGTGAGCCGCCGGAACGGGATCGGGTTCGCGGTTGCACAGCGGCTGGCAGCGGAGGGTGCCGCGCTGTTTCTTACGCACTGGGCTCCGCACGACGCACAGCAGCCGTGGGGCGCCGAGGACCCGGCGGCATTGTGCCGCGAGCTCGGAGCAGTGACACGGGTCGCGGATATCGCCGTCGATCTGGCTGAACCGGAGGCTGCGGAGCGGGTGATCACCGAGGCGGTCGGCATCTTCGGCCAGGTCGACATTCTCGTCGCGAACCATGCGCGCAGTGGTAGCGACGGGAGCCTGTTCGTCGTCGATGCGGCGATGCTCGACGGGCACTGGGCGGTCGACGCCCGGTCGGTACTGCTGCTGACCCAGGCGTTCGCACGCAGCTACCGCGGCGAGGGCGGTCCGGTAGGTGATCGCGGTCGGGTGATCTGGATGACCTCGGGGCAGCACCTCGGTCCGATGCGGACGGAAATCGCGTATGCCGCGGCGAAATCGGTGCTGGCGGGCCTCACAGCCACGGTCGCCGACGAACTGATCGAGCGCGGAATCGTGCTCAACACGGTCAATCCGGGTCCGGTGGACACCGGGTATCTGTCGGCGGCGACAACCGATCGGGATCTCGGAGTCGTCGAGGAGGTACGGGCCGCGTTCCCGCGCGGCCGGGTGGGAGCCCCCGACGACCCGGCGCGGTTGATCGCGTGGTTGGTGTCCGACGACGCCCGCTGGGTGGTCGGCCAGGTGATCGACTCGGAGGGCGGGTTCCGGCGCTCCCGCTGGTGAACTCGCTTGTCGGCCACCCGGGTGCCGACTACACTGTGATGCGCACCACAGCCGGTAGGACGGATGTGGTGTTGCCGTTCAGCGTAAGCGTGGTTCGATCGGAGCGCCGGGCCACGGTGGTTTCTCGCGACCCTCTCTCGATGAGCCGGGGCTGCCAGTCGCTCCTCTCCTGCTCGACCGCTGGATCTGGTCCGCGGGCGGGCGATTTCGCGGGATCTTGGCGTACCTTTCGGCAAGGAGATGACGTTATGGCTGTTGTCGTCGAACTCGATTTCACCGGCGCGACGATGGAGCAGTATGACCAGGTCTTGGAGAAGATGGGGTTCAAGCCCGGGGGGACCGGCGGGCCGGGGTTGATCTTTCATCTGGCCAGGAAGACCGATGACGGGTTTCACGTCACCGATGTGTGGGAGTCCGCTGGCCAGTTCCAGGAGTTCGCCCAGACCACCATCGGGCCGCTGACCCAAGAGGTCGGCCTCACCACCCAGCCCACCGTCACCATCCACGAGATCTACAACTATCTGACCCAGGGAAGCTGAGGCGGTCGAGGTCAGGACGTTGCCGCGCGCAGCGCCTGCGCGAACCACGTGAACACCGGGGTCAGATCCGGTTGCCCTGGCCAGCCGTTCACGATGCCGAGCAACCGCCAATAGCGCTGCACGCGTGGGTCGTCGGCGACTTCGAGCCGTTCGAGGATCCAGTGCCGGAGCGCCGGGTCGTCGGGGCGGTCGAAGGTGCTCGCGTAGCGGGCCGTGAGCGCGTCGAGCACCGGGATCGCGGCCGCGGAGCCGGGGGCGATGTCCGCGGTGACGGCGGCACCGACCTGGGTGCGGACGGCTTCGGTGAGGTCGTGGTGCAGGCCGGTGGTGTCGCCCGCGGCGCGCTCCCTGGCCTGGTACTCGGCCATGCGCCGGACGGCGTCGCGGAAATCGTTGTCCTCCACCAGTTCCGCGAGTTCCATCCAGGCCGCGAGCTGGTCGGGCGTCGGATCGTCGGGCAAATCGGGCATCGCGGCGCGGACGAGGTCGACCATGGCGGGGTTGGCGGCGTAGCGGCCGAAGGTGTCGTCGACGAAATCCTGGATCAGGCGGTGTCGTTCGGCGGCGGACAGGGTGGCGAGTCGGTGCATGAGATCCATCTCCGGTGGGGTGGGTTCCCGGGCGGCCACCGCGCGCAACACCGCTCGTCGCACCCGCAGGGTTCGGATCTCGACGTCGAGCGCGTCCGCGTGCGTCGCGGCGACCTCGGTCATCGAGGCCTCACGGGCGAGCACGCGACGCACGGTGGCGAGGTCGATGCCGAGGGTGCGCAGGGTGCGGACCAGTTCCAGGCGAGCGAGGGCGGCGGTGTCGTAGCGGCGGTGACCTGCCGGGTTGAGTGTGGTCGGCGCCACGATGCCGCGGTCGGCGTAGAAGCGGATCGCCTTGACCGTCAGTCCGGTCCGTTCCGCGATCTCCCCGATCGTGAACAGCGTGTCGTCGTCCATGTCGCTCAGCGTGCCGTCTCCCCTCGGGGGAGAAGCAAGCCCGGATCGTCGACGACGATGCGAACGCCCGCGCCGAGCAGGTCGGCGGCGGTCAGGCCGAACATGGCGTGGAAGGTGTCGCTGAAATGAGAGGGGCTGGCGAACCCGGCATGCGCCGCGGCCGTGGTGAGGTCGGCGCCGTCGGCCACTGCCCGGCCGACGGCGAGCATGCGCGCCCAGACTCGGTAGCGCCGGAAGGTCGTGCCCGCTTGGGCGGAGAACAGGTGCAGCAGACGGGATTTCGACAGGTGGACCGCGGCGGCGAGTTGATCGGCGGAGATCGCGGCGGCCGGATCGGCGCACAGGATGGCCGTGGCGGCGGCGATTCGGGGATCGATGTCGGGCCTGCCCGGGCCGCACGCGAGATCGAGGACGGCGGCGGGCGCGGAGTCGGCGGCACAGCGGATCAGCGCGGCCTCCTCGCGGTGTCCGAAGCCGAAACCGCCTGCCTGTTCGAGCATCCGGTCCCGGCAGGCGGCGGCGCGCGGTGAGCCGGAGTCGAGGTAGCAGAACAGCATTCGCCCGTCGGCGACGATCCGGTGCGGGGTACGCGGGGGGACCAGCACACTGCGGATCGTCCGGGCGCCGAGCGCGTCCGCGTGCACCGTGAACGGTGTTTCCAGCCCGACCGCCAGGCATGCCACGGACCCGGAATGCCGGTCGAGTCGCAGCGACGGGCCGAGGTAGATGGCGTGCCCTGCCCCCAGCCACACCGTCGCCGGGGTACTGCACGTTTCCGGAAGTGGCGCTGCGCCCATGCAGGCAATGCTTGCACGACAAGTGTCGAATGAAGGAGGGGACATGGTCGGAGAAATTGTCGGCGCGGTGCTGCTGGTTGGTGTGGGTCTGGTGCATGTGGTGCCGGGCGTGGTCGCGGTGGCGCCGGGGCGCGCGGCGGGGGTCTACGGCACGGCGATCACGAACCGGGATCTCGAGCTGTTGCTGCGTCATCGCGCGGTGTTGCTCGCCCTGGTGGGTGCCGGATTGATGGTCGGTGCGTTCGTGCCACCGGTGCGGGCGGTGACCATCGCGGCCGGGATCATCAGCACCAGTTCGTTTCTCGTGCTCGCCGCCGTGGTGGGACTCGGCGATCTCGGCGCCCCGACGAAGCGGGTCGCACGGGTCGATGTGGGGGCTCTTGCCGCACTGGTCGTCGCGGCGCTGCTGTTCGGCTTCGCCGGGTGACGCCGCGAAATCCGCTGCGACACGGGCTACCCGACCTGGCCCACGGCTCCCGAGATGACCGCCGAGTGACATCGTCTACGAACTCCGGCGCGACAGTCGCGGCGACCCCCGCTGACCGCTTCCTCGAGGACCCGGCGAGATCATCACTGTGACAGCTCATTCGGCGCACTATTCCCAGGTCGCCGTGTCCGGGTCGACGCCGTGCGCTCGCGCGTTGGCGTCGATGAGCGCACTCAGCCAGGCGGTCAGTCCCGGCTCGATGGCGTCGTAGAACGCGGTGTAGTCCGGATCGGTCATGTAGCGCCTGCCGAGACACACCTGCATTGCGTGGGTGCAGTCGAAGTAGACGGCGATCGAGGCGCGATGCCGTTCGGCGAGCGCGTCGGCGCGCGGGCTGCCGGGGGTGACACCCGCGCGCAGGGCCTCGGCCAAGTCGGCGTGCAGGGCGGCGGTGTCGTCGGTGATGCGCCGCCACTCCCCCGCCGACCTGGCCGCGGCGCGTTCGGCGTACTGGGTCCACTGCGGGGTGTCACCCCACCGTTCGCGAGCCTCGTCGACCCAGGACGGCCGCCAGTCCGCACCGAAGATCGCGACCTGATCCTGCGCGGACAGCAGGATCCCCGATTCCCTCGCCTCGATCATCCGGTCCATGGCCGCGGTCATCCGCTGCAGGCGCAGCGTCTTGGCGTGCAAGGCCTCGCGCTGGCGGCGCAGCGTGACCATGGCATCGGCGGCGGGCGCGTCCAGCAGCGCGCCGATCTCGTCCAGCGCCACGCCCAGTTCCCGGTAGACGATGACGCGCTGGGCGCGGGCCAGGTCCGCCGCCGTGTACAGGCGGTAGCCGGCGGCGGTGCGGTCGGACGGGTGCACCAGCCCGACCGCGTCCCAGTGGTGCAGCGTGCGCGTCGTGACGCCGAGCAGTTCGGCCGCGGCGCCGACGGTGAGCGGTTCGGACACGGCATCCAGTGTGCCGTGCCCGATGACCGTCACAGCTCGGGTGCCTCGATACCGATCGAGCGCAGGTGCGCGGCCTCCGGGCTGTCGGGGTCCCATGGCCGCGCGGCCGTCATGACGACCCGGATGTTCTCCGGCGTGCGGACCTCCAGTTCGATCGAGTTCCACGGCATGAGCCGCGGACCGGTCGTGCAGCCGGGTGACATCGCTTCGCACGCGGCGGCGATCGCCTCGATCTCGCCGAGTACGCAGGAGAAACTCACTGTCATGGCGGGTGTGTCGTCCTGCTGTTCGCCCGAGACCAGCAGGACGTCCTGAAAGGTCCAGCGGCGCAGATGGGTCAGCTGACCGGGGACGGAGAACAGGTCGAAGAAGCCGAGTGCGCTGACCCAGAAGTCCGTCGACACGGTCAGATCGACCGACGGCACGGTGACGAACATCGGCATGCCGTAGATGCCGTGGAACGGTTCGGGAGCCACGGCGTCGGGGCCGGGAACGGGGACCGGGCTGATCTCGAAAGCGGGAAATGGTGTGCTCATACGGGCATCGTCGACCCTCACGCAACGTGAGGGTCAAACCGTCGCACCGCCTGCCGCGCACCGCGAGCGCGACGCCGACCAGTGGGTCACCGCCCGCCATCGCGCTACAGCGGCGCGGGCGGTTCCGGCGCGGGCTGGCGGGTGGGCAGGGCACTGACCGTCAAGGCCAGCATGACCAGCGCGATACCCGCCAGCTCCGGGATCGTGAGCCGCTGGCTCAGCGCGAGGGCACCGACGACAGTCGCGGTCGCCGGGAGCAGGGCGAGCAACAACGCGAACCGCGCCCGGCCGACCGCGGTCAGGACCACCTGGTCGAGGGCGTACGGCACCGCACTCGACAGCACGCCGACGCCGAGCCCGAGCAACCAGGTGCGCGGGTCGGCGAACACCGCGGCGTCGATGGCCAGTTGCGGGATCAGCACGACCGGTGCGAGCAGTCCGGCCGCGGCCGCCATGCCGACGGCGAGGGAATCCTGTCCGTCGCCGCTGTCGGCGACACGCTTACCGACCAGGATGTAAGCCGCCCACAGGATCGCCGAGGCGAGAGCGAAAGCCACACCGACCGGTTCGGCATCCAGTTGCACACCGGCCAGCAGCACCACACCGACGGCGACCAGCACCACCGCGACGAAGTCCCTCGCCCGGCGCGAGCCGAGGGTGGCCACGGCCACCGGACCGAGGAATTCGATGGCGACCGCGGTGCCGAGCGGAATCCGCGCGATCGCCTCGTAGAACACGATGTTCATCGACACGGTGACGATGCCGAACCCGGCCGCCACCGCGATCCCCCGCCGCGTCCACCGGCTGCGCCACGGCCGCCGCCAGGCCAGCAGTGCCACCCCGGCGGCCGCGGCGCGCAGCCACGCGACGGTCGCCGGTTCGGTGGTGCCGAACAGGAAAACGCCCAGTGCCGCACCGACATACTGCGACGTCGCGGCGACGACGAACACCAGCGGCACCGACCAGCCGGGCAGCATGGCACGGCTCGGCCGCTCGGTCGTAGACATCGCGCTCACTCCAGGAGTAATCCACAGCCCACCCCGGATTTCAACGCGAGAATGGGACGTGACCCAGCCCACTCCCCCGAAATGTCACACGACGGCGCGGTGCGGCGTCTCATGGGCAAGACAGCCACCGACAGACAGGACCACCCATGACCGAGGGAATGGACCCGGCGACCGAGGCGTTCGTGACGCACCGCAATCTGCTGTTCACGGTCGCCTACGAGATGCTCGGTTCGGCCGCCGACGCCGAGGACGTCCTGCAGGAGACGTGGCTGCGCTGGGTCGACGTCGAGCAGGCCGAGATCCGTGACCAGCGCGCGTACCTGGTCCGGATCACCACCCGCCAGGCCCTGACCCGGCTGCGCACGCTCGGCAGGCGCAAGGAGACCTACGTCGGGCCGTGGCTGCCCGAGCCGCTGCTCACCACGCCGGACATCGCCGAGGACGTCGAGCTCGCCGACAGCGTGTCCATGGCGATGATGCTGGTCCTCGAGACGCTGGCGCCGGTCGAGCGCGCGGTGTTCGTCCTGCGCGAGGTGTTCGACCTGGCCTACGACGAGATCGCCGCCGCCGTGGACAAGACCCCGGCCGCGGTGCGCCAGATCGCGCATCGGGCGCGGGCCCATGTCGCCGCGCGCAGGCCGCGCGGGACGGTGTCCTCGGCGGAGAGCAGGCACGCGCTCGAGGCCTTCGGGCGCGCGGTCGAGACCGGTGACTTGCAGGGCCTGCTCGACCTGCTCGCGCCCGACATCGTGCTGCTCGCCGACGGCGGCGGCGTGGTCAAGGCCGTGGTGCGCCCGATCGTCGGCGCCGACCGGGTCGCCCGGCTGATGGCTGCCGGGCTGCCCCGGGTCGGCGGCCAGGTGTCGACCGAACTGGTGCAGATCAACGGCGCTCCGGCGCTGGTCATCCGGATCGACGGGATGCTCGACAGTGTCGTCGCGACGCGGATCGACGACGGGTCGATCACCGGTCTCTACGTGGTGCGCAATCCCGAGAAGCTGTCGCGGATCGAGCAGGCGACCGCCGTCGCCCGTTGATCCGCGACCGCTTCGTCAGGGCTGTCCGACCCAGCGGTCGAGCGCGTCCCGCAGGGCCGGGGTCGCGGTGTCGGCGGCTTCGTCGACGGCCGCGGCCCAGCCGACGAAGGCGTCGGGCCGGATGAGGAGCGCGTCGGCCGGACGATCCTCGGTTTTGGCGGTGACGATCTCGATTCGCGGCTCCCGCGCCCTGGCGAGCTCGCGCAGGTCAGCGCGATCGGCGAGGTCGAGGAAGACGGGCCTGGCGGTGTGCAGGAGTTCCGCCACGCTGGTCGTGCCTGCCTCTGTGAGCAGCGTGAGGTCGGGAGCGAAGGTGCCCGCCAGCGGGTGCGGATCTGCGCCGGGCATCGGGTAGCGGACGTCGCCCGCGGAGATCATGCCCGCCAGGCGGCGCAGCGCGGGTTCGTCGGCGAACAGTTCCTGGAAGACCGCGCGCAGGGCATCGGCTGCCGCGTCCTGGCCGCGGCGCAGCGCCGCCTGTGCGCGAGTCTGCTGCAGCGCCCGGCCCGCCGCCGCGTGCCGTTCGTCGTGGTAGGTGTCGAGCAGGCCGGACGGCGCCCAACCCCGCACGGTCGCAGCCAGTTTCCACGCCAGGTTGACCGAGTCGAGCATGCCGACATTGAGCGCGGTACCGGTGGCGGGGAGCAGATGGGCGGCGTCACCGGCGAGCAGGATCCGGCCCGCCCGGTAGCGGTCGGCCCGCCGTGCCTGGAACTGGTAGCGGGACAACCGGATCGGCTCGCCCAGCGGCAGCTCGGCGCCGAGCACGCGGCGGGCGCTGTCACCGAGTTCGGCGAGCGTCATCGGGTCGTCGTTGTCGTATTCGGTGAGATCGTCCTCGGTGGTCTGGAAGAACATCGTGCGCACCGCCGGGTCGACCGGCCCCATCGCGAAGACACCGCGCTCGGTGCGGGTGAAGCCGGGACTGATCGGGCCGTGGCCCGGGACGTCGAGGCCGCCGTCGTCGAGGACGGTGACCGAGTCCGGCACCGTGACCACGCCGAGGCGGTTGACCTCGGGAAAGGTGTTGCCGGGGAACGGGATCGCGGCCAGTTCCCGGATCCGGCTGCGTCCGCCGTCGCAGCCGACCAGGTACTGCGTGGTCACCCGGTACGGCCCGTCCGGTCCCTGCACGTCCACGGTCACCGCGCTGTCGTCCTGGCTCACCGCGACCACCTCGTGCCCGCGGCGGATCTCGGCGCCGAGTTCGACGGCGCGCTCGGCGAGCAGTTCCTCGACGCGCGCCTGCGGAATCCCCATCGCGTCCATGGGACCGTCGGCCAGGAGGCTGAAATCGACATGCATGCCGCCGAAGGGGAAGATCGGCGCCGGGATCGGGCTGCCCACCGCGGCGAAGCGGTCGAGCAGGCCGCGGTATCGCAGCACATCCAGGATCCGGCCGCCAAGGCCGCTGGCCTTGTGCGCGGTGCCCGGCTCCGCACGCCGCTCCAGCACCACGGGCCGCACACCGGCCAGGGACAGCTCCCCGGCGAGCATCAGTCCGGCAGGGCCCGCGCCGACAACGATCACGTCGGTCTTCATCTCACGCACTGCGTTACTCCCGTTTTTCGCTGGTCCGAACATCGACGTGCGATTGTGCAGGACGACCGGGGTCTTGCCGCAAGCCCCCGGGTCGGCTATACCTTGGAAGGGGCAAGGAGCGCTGGGCGTTCCGATTCCCCCTTCTCCCGCGCGCAGCGGCCGTCGCCGAATTCGCGGTTCACAGAACGCCGTCGAAATTCGCTTGTGGCAGGAACCGGGGTACCGCACAATGGGCAGCCGATGCCAGGACCTGCGGAAATCCGGATTCAGCGAAGGGGTGGTTCATGGTCGACGTGATCATCGCCGGGTGCGGGCCGACCGGTGCGATGCTGGCCGCCGAACTGCGGCTGCACGATGTGCGGGTACTGGTTCTGGAGAAGGAACCCGAGCCCGTGTCGTCGTTCGTCCGCATCGTCAGTCTGCATATGCGCAGCCTCGAGCTGATGGCGATGCGCGGACTGCTCGATCGCTTGCTCGAACGCGGGCGGCAGCGTCCGGTCGGCGGCATCTTCGCCGCCATCGCCACACCCACGCCGGACGGCCTGGATTCCACCTACGCCTATCAGCTGGGCATCCCGCAGCCGGTCGTCGAACATCTGCTCGGAGACCATGCGATCGCGCTGGGCGCGCAGGTCCGGCGTGGTTGCGCGGTGGCCGGTTTCGAGCAGGACGACGAGGGCGTGACCGTCGAGCTCACCGACGGGGAGCGACTGCGTGCGCGGTATCTCGTCGGCTGTGACGGAGCGCGCAGTACGGTGCGCAAACTGCTCGGCGTCGGCTTTCCCGGCGAGCCCTCGCGGACCGAGACGCTGATGGGCGAGATGGAAGTCGGTGTGCCGCTGGAGGAGATCGCCGCCCAGGTGGCCGAAATCCGCGCGACCACTCCGGCATTCAGTCTCGGGCCCTTCGGCGAGGGGATCTATCGCGTCGTCGTCCCCGCTGTGGGAGTCAGCGAGGATCGCGCGGAGCCGCCCACCCTCGAGGACTTCCGGCAAGGGTTGCGCGCGATCGCCGGAACCGATTTCGGTGTGCATTCCCCGCGCTGGTTGTCCCGCTTCGGTGATGCCACCCGGTTGGCCGAGCGGTATCGGGTCGGTCGGGTGCTGCTGGCCGGCGATGCGGCGCACATCCACCCGCCCGCCGGCGGTCAGGGCCTCAATCTGGGCGTTCAGGACGCGGTCAACCTCGGCTGGAAACTGGCCGCGCAGGTCCACGGATGGGCGCCGGAAACCTTGCTGGACACCTACCAGGCCGAACGTCATCCGGTCGCCGCTGACGTACTGGACAACACCCGCGCCCAGGTGCAGCTGTCGTCGACCGAGCCGGGCGCCCGGGCCGTGCGCAGGCTGCTCACCGAATTGATGGACTTCGACGAGGTGAACCGCCATCTGATCGAGAAGATCGCCGCGATCACCATCCGCTACGACTTCGGCGATGGCCCCGACCTGCTCGGACGCCGCCTGCCCGATATCGACCTGAAGCAGGGCCGCCTCTACGAGCGACTGCATCGGGGCCGCGGCCTGGTGCTCGACCGCACCGAACGTCTGTCCGTCGAGGGCTGGTCGGACCGGGTCGACCTCATCGCGGATCCCACCGCGGCACTGGATGTTCCGGCCATCCTGCTCCGGCCCGACGGCCACGTCGCCTGGATCGGCGAGCACCAGCCCGGCCTCGACGACCACCTCGCCCGCTGGTTCGGCAATCCCACCGCTAATACGAACATACGTTCGAACACGGGGTAGACTGGCGGGCATGTCGCTGCCCCTGCAAGGTTCACTGTTCGACGGTGATGCGGTTGCGCTGGGTTCGATCGAGACGATCCGGCGCACCCAGCTCGACGCGACGGCCTGGGTGGATGTCCTACCCGGCTGGCTCAGCGGCGCGAGCACCGTCTTCGAGCGCCTGGCCGAACGGGTGCCGTGGCACGCCGAGCGCAGGCCCATGTACGACCGGGTCGTCGACGTGCCCCGGCTGGTGTCGTTCTTCGGCGAGAACGACCCGCTACCCGACCGGATCCTGGTCGCGGCACGAGAGGCCCTGACCGGCCATTACGCCGCCGAGCTCGGCGAGCCGTTCCGCACCGCGGGCCTGTGTTTCTACCGCGACGGCCGCGACAGCGTCGCCTGGCACGGCGACACGATCGGCCGCGGCGCCACCAACGACACCATGGTCGCGATCGTCTCGGTCGGCGCACCGCGCGCACTGCTGCTGCGACCACGCGGCGGCGGGGCCAGCCTGCGATTCACCGTGGGCCATGGCGATCTGCTGGTGATGGGCGGCGCGTGCCAGCGCACCTGGGAGCACGCGGTGCCCAAAACGTCACGGCCGGTCGGCCCGCGGATCAGCATCCAGTTCCGCCCGCGCAACGTCCGGTGATCCCCGGCCCGCTGCGGGCACCGGCCGGCGAAACAGCGCGAGCAGAAGCGGATTACGGCGCGCTCAGCACCGAGTGCACCAGTTCCCGCACCCCCGCGCGCAGCCGGTCGACCTCACCAGCCCTGGCCATCTGCTGCGCGAGTTCCCCGCCGATGATCGACAGCAGCAGCGCGCCCACCGTCTCGGCGTCGATCTCCGGGCGGACCTCGCGCAGCAACCCGGTGATGTGCTCGGCCCAGAACGCGTGGAATTCCGCACTGCGCGGATGCGGGGGCATGGCCTTGTAGGCGGCGATCAGCTCGACGTCGGCGGTGATCATGGTCGTCATCGCGTCGAAGAAGGCGAGTAGTCGATCGGTCGCAGGCGCGCCGGGCCCCAGCGGCGGCGGCCCGCCCTGCACCGCCGCCATCATCTCGGCCGCCCCCTCGGCCACCAGCTCGTACAGCAGACCGGCCCGGCTGCCGAAGCGATGGAAGATGGTCCCTTTGGCGACGCCCGCGGCCGCGGCGACCCGATCCATCGTCACGCCGGCCGCACCGTGTTCGGCCAGCAGCGCGGCGGTGGCCTCGAGGATCGCTCGACGGTTGCGCGCGGCGTCGGCGCGTTCGGTGGGGCGTGGGTCGGGCATCGCATCGCTTTCTCGGCACCGGCCGATCCGTTGACAAGTTGACCGCCGGTCCATATCGTTCGATTTATCTGGACCGGCAGTCAACTTATGGAGTTCTGATGCAGGCAATCGTAATGACCGAGACCGGCGCACCCACGGTGCTGGTGGCGCGCGACGTCGACGAACCGCGACCGGGCAACGGACAGGTCGTCATTCGCGCCGAGGCGATCCCGGTCCTCTATCCGGAGACCCTGGTGCGGGCGGGCGCGTTCCCGTTCCCCGCGCCGCTGCCCGCGGTGTTCGGGTTCCAGGCGGCGGGGACGATCGTCGAGCTCGGCGCCGGCGTTGACCCGGCCCTGCTCGGCGCCCGGGTCGTCACCGACACCGGCGGTTTCGGCGCGTACGCCGAACTCGTTGCCGCCGAGCAGGGTTCGGTGATCGTCATCCCGGACGGGCTGACCACCGAGCTCGCCGCCGCGACCCAGATGCCGGGGTCGGTCGCCATGGCCCTGGTCGCCACCGCGGCCCTCACTCCCGGCGAGACCGTACTGGTCGAGGCGTCGGCCACCGGCGTCGGCAGCTGCCTCACCCAGTTGTGCGTGGCACGCGGCGCGCGGGTGATCGCCACCGCGGGCGGGGCGGACAAGGCTCGCCTTGCCCGCGCACACGGCGCCGCCGAGGTGATCGACCATGCCGTGCCGGGCTGGGCCGATCGGCTGCGCGAACTCCTGGCGGGCGACACCGTCGATGTCGTGTTCGACTCGATCGGCGGTGACTCGCTGACCCCGCTCCTCGACGTCATCACCCCGCTCAGCGGCCGCATCCTCAGCTACGGCTGGCTCTCGGGCGCTCCCGCCCAGATCGGTGCCGTCGACCTCATCCTGCGCGGCCTCACCCTCACCGGGTGCGCGGGGACCGCGTGGCTCGGCGAAGTCGCGCGGCAACGGCCCGCCGCACTGGCGGCCGCCGCGCGGAGTGAGCTGGCCGTCGGGATCGACTCCGTGCTGCCGCTGACCGATGCCGCTGCCGCGCATCGCAAGCTCGAGGAGCGGACCGCGCTCGGCACGGTGCTGTTGCGACCATAGGCGGCGTAGACGTGCGCCGCGTTGCTCTCGTCGCCGGTCCGCCGATGCGGGATGTCTCCTACGAAACCACTTCTGCTACTGGGTAATTCACGCATACTCGATGGGGCGGAGTACGCGGACCAAGCAGGGGTGGCCGACATGACGTCCAGCAATGATCGGGAAATTCTGCGCCGGCGCGGCGAGCAGATGCTCGCGGAAACCAGCGGGGAGTTGTCGGGGCGATCGCGCACTGTCTACATCACGTTGCTGATGGCGGGGCTGCAGCGGTGGCGGCTGCTGCTGCATCGCACGCAGCCGGCGCCCGCGGGGCGGTGTGACGCGCTGCTGATCGGGCAGGGCGGCGTGCTCGCTCTCAATGTGGTCGACGAACTGCCCGGCGAAGCAGAGGTCCGGCGGCTGCGGGCGCATGCCGAGCAGTTGTTCACCGGGGTGGCGATCGGGCCGAATCGCAACGAGTTCGTGCGGGAGACAGTCGAATTGGTGTTCGTGCTGCCGCCGGGACGGTCCGCGGGCGTGGACGGCCGGTTCGTCGTGTGCACCGACACGACCGTCCACCGGTTGACCGGACGGCATTCGGTGATGCCTGCCCGGTCGGCCGGTGAGCTCGCCGAGCACACCGCCCGGCGCGACTCCGACTATCGACCGATGCCGCAGCTCGTCCCGGCGCCGGAGCCGGTCGAGGTGGCGGGTCTGCTCGAGGTGGAGTCGCTGCGCACCGACCATCTCGCCGGTGCGCTGGCCGCACCGTTCCCGACGTGGACAGCGTTCCTCGACCCCGCGCAGAATGCGCTGGTCAGCCGGAACTACAACGGTCCGGCGCGGATAGTCGGGCCCGCGGGGACCGGGAAGACCGTGCTGGCTCTGCATCGCATGGCCCATCGTGCCCGGCGCAGCACCGGGCCGCTGCTGTTCACGACTCTGGTGAAAAACCTGCCACCCTGTCAGGAGTCCGCCTTCGCGCGCCTGCTCCCCGACGCGGCGGGCCGCGCGACCTTCACGAATCTGCATTCCTGGGCGCAGGAGTTCCTGTCGGGCAGAGGTATTCGCCGGGTGATGGAGCTCCCCCGCACCGAGACGGCGTTCAACCTGGCGTGGATGCACGTGGGCCGACCGGGGCCGTTGGTCGCCATCGAATCCGATCGCCGCTACTGGCGGGAAGAGATCGATCGGGTGATCAAAGGGCGCGGCATTCCCGCCACCGAGGCGGGCTTCGCCCAGTACGCCGCGGTGGATCGGCGTGGTCGGCGCGTCGGACTGCGTACCAGCCAGCGCAGACACGTGTGGGCCTTGTACGAGGAATACGAGTCGATCCGCTCCGAGCGGCAGTGCTTCGACGGGAACGACATCATCTCCGCCGCGCTCGATGCCCTGCGCGCCGAGCCACTGGACCGGCCCTACGCGATGGTCGTCGTCGACGAGGTTCAGGACATGACCGTGCAGAGCGTGCGTTTGGTCCATGCGCTCACCGGCGGCGAGCCGAACTCGCTGTTGTTCGTCGGTGACCGGCAGCAGCAGATCTACGCGGGCGGCTGGCGGTTCGCCGACGCCGGCATCACCATCGTCGGGCGCAGCGAACGGCTCACCAGGAACTACCGCAACCGGCGCGCCATCCTGAAACTGGCGGCGAGCCTTCCCGGAGCCAGGCCGGTCGAGGACAGCGAGACGCGCGAACCGCAGGCGATCGACCTCACCGACTCGGTATTGCCGGACGGCAACGCCGAACACTGGGTCTGCACCCGCGCCGAGGTGGGCCAGCAGGTCCGCAGGCAGCTGGATCGCATCGTCGCCGAGGGAATCTCGTTGTCGGACACCGCCATCATCACGATCACGAACGCCGAAGCGGATTACCTGCTCGGCCTGCTCCGCCGATGGGGGATCCCCGCGCAGAACCTGGTCGACTACCGCTGCGCCGAACAGGACACCGGCGTCAAGGTCGGCACCGTCTACCGCGCCAAAGGTCTGGACTTCCGTGCGGTCATCCATCCCTTCACCGAGCCCGCGCCGCCGACCACCGAGGCCGAGCGGGAACGCTACGAGCTGACCATGCGTCAGCAGTTCGTCGCGGTGACACGGGCCAGGGACTATGTGTGGCTGGGCATCGTGCGGGACTGACCGACGGCGCGACGGCGGGGACGGAGGCTGCGGAGTGTCGGGGTCTGGTCGTAGGATCCGGGCATGGGGAGTTCACTGATGGGGCATGTCCGTTCGTCGAACGAGCTGACAGCGCGGTGGTGCCGGACGTTCGGGGGCGAGGACGCGGTGGTGTCGGCGGCCGGGTTGTGGCCGTTGCTCGCGGTGCTGGCCGGTGCCGCGAGCGGGCAGGCCAGGGCCGAGCTGGCCGCCGCGGTGGGGGTTCCGGCGGAGCAGGCCCACGCGGCGGGGCTGGCGATGTTGGCATCGCTGGACGCGTCGCGGGAGGTGTCGACGGCGATCGGTGCCTGGGTGCGGCCGGGACTGCCGTTGCGCGACGACTGGGTCGCCGGCCTGCCCGCGGGCACCGTGGGGACGCTCGACGACCCTGCCGCACTGGACAAGTGGGCGCGGGAGAAGACCGACGGGTTGATCGAGAAGTTCCCGGTCCCGATCACCGAGAGCACCCTCTTCGCGCTGGCGACCGCGCTGCTGGCGCGCACACGCTGGGCGACGCCGTTCGACGAGATCCTGTACACGCCCGAAACCGGGCCGTGGCAAGGGCATCGGGGCCCCGGTCTGTACCGCAGCACCTATCCCGATGGCAGCGTTGCGGTCCTCGGTGACGAGGTGACGCGGGTAATCGTCACCGGCCGTGGCGAACTCGACGTCCATCTGCTCATCGGCGCGGGCGCTCCACAGCAGGCGGTCACCGCGGGCCTCGCCGCGCTCGATGGCGCTGTCCCGGTGCGCACCGACCTCCCCGTCGGCACGACCGCGCCCTGTCTGACCGTCGAGCGGCGGGAAACCTACGGTGGCCATGATTCCGTGGCGCTGACCTTGCCGCCGTTCGAGGTCGCGGCCACCCACGACCTCACCGACCACGCCGCACTGTTCGGCCTTTCCGCCGCGCTCGACCAGAACCGAGGCCACTTCCCCGGGCTCAGCCCGGCGCCGCTGGCCGTGGAGGCCGCAGGCCAGAATGTCGTCGCCCGGTTCGACGCCACCGGATTCGAAGCCGCCGCCGTCTCCGCGGTCGCCATGGCGCCGGGCGGCGTTCCGCAGCGGAGCTGGTCGACGATCACCTCGGTGCGCATCGACCGGCCCTTCGGGTTCGTCGCGGTGGACCGGCCGACGGGACTGGCCATCGTCGCAGGTCAGGTGACCCGGACACCGCTGGAATGGGTCCGGCCCGCAGCCGCGGAACCCGGGCCGGGGCGGTTCCCCGGCGCCCCGTGGTGAGAGCGGTAATCGTGATTGCCGATCCCGTTGCTCGGCAACGGGATTCGGTTTCGATGGCGTAGGTCGTATCCTGGTAGAGGTCCGCAATCGGTTACGCAGGGGGTCGTGGTGATCGTCGTTGTCGCGGACGAAACCGAACTCGAAGGCGCAGAAGAGGTCGTCGGCGCGGCGATCCGGGACTTGGCGTCCGAGGTGGGTGGCGTCGCGGTGTTCCGGTGCCATGTGCCGGAGAGCCGGGGCGGATCGGTCGAGGTCGACGCGCTGGTGTGCACGCCGCAAGGCGCCACCGTGGTGGAGGTGAAGGGATTCACCGTCCGCCAGGACGGCACGCTGGCCACCCCGCCCAACGGGCCGTGGACGGTCGGCGGCGAGGAGGCCGCGCTCTATCACGCGGTGCGCGTGCCGAATCCGTTCGTCCAGGTCCGGCGGCAGGTATTCGCGGCGAAGAACCTGCTGCAGCAGTCCGGGATCTTCGGGTGGGTGAACGCGGTGGTCGCGCTGGTCCCCCAGCCGGGATCGCAGGTCACCCTCGAAGAGGCCCGCATCGCCGACGGATACCGCGCCGTCCTCGTCCACCGCGACGACTCGACGGCGCTGCACGACTACTTCCACGCCGAGACCGGGCGCACGGTCCGGCTCAGCGTCAACGATGTCCGCAGGGTGTTCGCGGCACTGAATCTCAGCCACCTGCTGCCCAGCCGGGTCGCCTTGGCGGATCAGGGTTTTCCCGCGCGGCTCGATCCGTCGACCACGAGCCGGCCAGCCGCGCCTGCCTCGATCGAACTCGGCGACGCCGAGGAGACGGACGCTGCCGCGGGGTCCGGGGAGAGTGGTTTGTCGCGGGTGAGTACACGGCTCGCGCAGGCGAGTACACCCGCGTTTCTCGCCGCGATCGATCGACTCGCGCATCGGCCGCGCGCGTCGGCGACATCGGCTGAGGTGCCCGGGGCGACGCACGGTCACGAACAGCGCTCTCCCGAACAAGAATCCGGTGCCGAGGAGCGATCCGAGACGGCGTCCGCGCCGGAAAGCGCCGAGGTGTCCGCAGGCGACACGGCCGGTGCGGTTTCGCCCTTGGCGGGATTGGTGAGTGTTCCTGCCGCAGCGGAGGATTCACAGGATGTCGCTTCGCATAACGCCTCAGGCTCGACAGAAACCCCCGACGACAGCGCAACTGCCGCCCCGCTGGTGGATCACGAGGACGCAAGTGAGGCCTTCGCAGCGGAAACCACTGCGGTTCCAACGATCAGCACGGATGAAGCCGAGGATCCCGGCGCCGACGATGCATCCGGTGGTGCAGTGACAGAGGCGGATTCGAGTGCCGAGACCAATTCCGACGATGCTGTTGATCTCCGGGCCGAGCCTGCCGACAACGAGTCAGTCGACGGAGACGACGACGCGAGTACTCCGTCACCCGGCGAAACAACCGCTCCGGCAGCGGACCCGAGCGAAGGCGACACAGACGAAGACACCACTGTCGCTGCCCAGCCGACCGGCGTCGAATCGGCAGGTGTTGTGTCGCTGACGAAGTCAGCCGCAGAACCCTCGGCTGACACCGACGACGATTCGGCCGGCGAACCGGCCGCCGACGGCAGCGCCGCGAGCGAGGTTGTGAGCGGGGAGATTCCACACGAGGACGATCCCGTCGGCGCACACGAGTCGCAGGGATACGACGATCCGGACTACGAGCCGTGGCCCGCGGACGAGGAACCGGAATACTGGGGTCACGAAACGCCGAGTGCCGAGTACGCGGCGCCCGCCGCCGCAGCCGCGGTCGGCGCCGCTGCCGGAGTAGCCGGGGCCGCCGCGGCATGGTCGTCCAGTTCGTCGCACGACCCCGATCCGGCACACCGCGGCACCGCGCAATCGGCGGAGCAATTCGACAGTTCCGCGCATTGGACCGACTGGGTCGAACAGGATCCTCCGGCGCGGCCGACCGCGTCGAGCCGGTCGCGGGAGCGGGTACAGAACAAGTCGACCGGGCCGTCGCTGGTCGAACGGTGGCGTAATACCCCGGTGCGGGAGCGGGGCGAACGCACGCAACCCCGGATCCGGATCGGTCCCGGCGTGGGATTGATCCTGTTCATCGTGCTGTTCGGGGTGGGATTCTTCGCGATCACCGCGGTACAGGCGAGCCGGTTCGAGATGTCGGACTACGACCGGATGTGCGGCGAACGGATACCGTTCCCGAACGCCGCCGAATACCAGCGCGACGGCGCGCGGCCGATCTACCTGTCGGGTGATCTCGCCACGATGGTCGCCACCAGCGAGTCCAGCGCCTGGCATCCGAGCGACACGTCGTCGGTCCAGCTCATCGCGTGCATGCAGCAGGTGAGCCTGGGCGATCTCGTCCAGACCTGCCAACTCCCGCCCGCCCCAGGCACTCCCATCGGCCGCACCGTCAACCTGTTCCGGGCGACCTACGAGATCACCGTCTACGAACTGCGCACCGGACGCGAGGCCGGGCGAGCGATCATGATCGGCGAACGCTATTCCGCCGACCCCGCCAACACCGACCCCGACCGGTGCCGCGCGGCCGCCGATGCCCCGGACATCCTCGGCCGCCGCCTCGGTCAGCCGTCGACCGCACAGGTCACCGGCTTCCTCGCACCACTGGTCCGCGCGGACCGCTGAACTCCGCGTTGACCTCGAGTGCACTCGAGGTAGCAAGATCACCGTCGTGCCCCGCGCACACCCGACACCACGCCACCCGGCGTCGGTCGTGCCTCCGCCGGTTTCCCGTACACCCACCGGCGGAGGCCGTCGGGATCAGCGTCAGAGGTTGACGCCGAAGTCCCGGGCGATGCCCTCCAGACCGGACGCGTAACCCTGGCCGATGGCGCGGAACTTCCACTCCGCGCCGTTGCGGTACAGCTCACCGAAGACCATGGCGGTCTCGGTGGACGCGTCCTCGGACAGGTCGTAGCGAGCCAGTTCCGCACCGTTGCTGCGGTCCATCACGCGAATGTAGGCGTTGCGCACCTGCCCGAAGGACTGGCTGCGGTTCGCGCCGTCGTAGATCGAGACCGGGAACACGATGGAATCGATCGTCGCCGGGGTGTTGGCCAGATCGACGTTGATCACCTCGTCGTCGCCCTCGCCCTCGCCGGTCCGGTTGTCACCGGCGTGCTCGATCGCCCCCTCCGGCGACTTGAGGTTGTTGAAGAAGACGAAGTGCCCACTCGAGACGACCTTCTTGTCGGCGCCGAGCCCGATCGCGCTGGCGTCGAGATCGAAGTCCGTTCCGGTGGTGGTCCGCAGGTCCCAGCCGAGGCCGACCGCGACCGCGGTGAGGTTCGGCGCCGCCTTGGTCAGTGAGACATTGCCACCCTTGGACAAACTGACACCCATACCGATATCTCCCATCGATCGTGTCGGCCCGAAAGGTGCCGACCATTCGCACACTAACACGTGCCACTGTCTGGTTTACCGGAAGCCGGTGGAGCCGGAAGCCGAAACAAGCTGGCGGATAGGCGAATTGGTGAGCAGCGTCGCGACCGCTCGGTACGCGAAGTCGCACCGGCAACCATACAGTGGCACGTGTTAGTGTGATGCGTATGCCTGATGGTGAATCAGACCAGGAGGGATCTCGCGGCACGCGCGAACCTCGACCTCCCGGGTACACGGCCGCTGAGCGATCCCGCCGCGGCCCCTCGGACGAGGCCGACGCATGCTGACCGTCCTGAGCGTCGTCGCCGGAATCGCTGTCGTCCTGCTCATCACCGCGTTGACGGGGTACTTCGTCGCCCAGGAATTCGCGTACATGGCGGTGGACAGGTCGCGGCTCAAGGCACGCGCCGAGACCGGCGACAGTGCGGCGGGGCGCGCGCTGGCGGTGACCCGGCGGACCTCGTTCATGTTGTCCGGCGCCCAACTCGGTATCACCGTGACCGGTCTGCTCGTCGGCTATGTGGCCGAGCCGTTGATCGGGCGCGGGCTCGGCGAGCTGCTCGGCGGGGTCGGCGTGCCGGTAGCCGTCGGCGTGGCTGTTGGCACCGTGCTCGCCATCGTGTTCTCCACCCTGGTGCAGATGCTGTTCGGCGAGCTGTTCCCGAAGAATCTCGCGATCGCCCGGCCCGAGCCGGTGGCGCGCCGGCTGGCTCGCTCGACGACGGCCTACCTCCGCGTATTCGGCTGGCTGATCCGGCTTTTCGATCAGTCGGCCAATATTTTGCTGCGGTTGCTGCGGATCGAGCCGGTCCACGATGTGGAGCATTCGGCGACCCCGCGCGACCTCGAGCACATCGTCGCCGCCTCTCGCGAGGCGGGCGAACTGCCCAGGGAGCTCTCGACGCTGCTGGACCGGATCCTCGATTTTCCCTCGGAGAACGCCGAGCACGCGATGATTCCGCGGGCCCAGGTCGACACCGTGCCGGTGGACGAACCGGCCGAGCAGGTCCTGGCTCGCATGGGTTCGGGACACACGCGATACCCGGTCGTCGGCACCAGCAGTGACGACCTGCGCGGCGTCATCCACCTGCACGACCTGCTCGACGGGCCGGTGACCGGCACCGCGGGAGACCGGATGCGTCCGGCACTGCTTGTCCCCGAGTCGCTGCCGCTGCCCGAGGTGTTCACCCGGCTCAGTGCCGCGAACGAAGAGATGGCCTTGGTCGTCGACGAATACGGCGGGTTCGCCGGCATCGTCACCGTCGAGGACATCGCCGAGGAACTCGTCGGTGAGATCGCCGACGAACACGACTCCGGGACCGCCGAGATCATCGCCGATGGTGAAGGCTGGCTCGTCGCCGGTGACCTGCATCTCGACGAAGCCGAACGGCTGCTCGACCTCGAACTGCCGCACGGTGACTACGAGACCATCGCGGGTCTGGTCATCAGCGTGTTCGGCGGGCTGCCGCAGGTGGGCGACCGAGTGGAAATCGCGGTGCCCTCCAGCGGCGCCGACTTCCTCGTCGAACAGCCCCCGGCGGCGCGGACGGTTCTCGCCGAGGTCAGGGCGGTCGGTAGACACGTGCCGTCGTCGGTGTCGCTGACCCTCCGATCCGCGCGAGGCGGCGATGAGTAATCCCTGGGTTGTCGTCGCGGTCACGATCGCGCTGATCGCGGCCAGCGCGTTCTTCGTCGCCGTCGAATTCGCGCTGATCGCCGCCCGGCGGCATCGGCTCGAAGACGCCGCGCCGACCAGCAGGGCCGCACGGGCCGCGTTGCGCGGTTCGGCCGAGTTGCCGGTCTTGCTCGCCGGTTCCCAGCTGGGCATCACCGTCTGCACGCTGGCGCTGGGCGCGATCACCAAACCCGCTGTGCATCACTGGATCACCCCGCTGATCGAGCATCTCGGGGCACCGCTGTGGGTGGCCGATGTCGCGGGTTTCGTGCTGGCGCTGATCGTGGTGACCTTTCTGCACCTGGTGATCGGCGAGATGGCGCCGAAGTCGTGGGCGATCGCGCACCCCGAGAAGTCGGCTACCCTGCTCGCGCTGCCGATGCAGCTGTTCATGACCCTCACCCGACCGGTGCTGGTCGCACTGAACCACGCCGCCAACTGGTGCCTGCGCAGAGTCGGCGTCACCCCGGTCGGCGAAGTCGACGCCGGACAGAATCCGGCAGGCCTTCGGCACCTGGTCGAACACTCGGCGACCGTCGGCACCCTCGACGAGCGCTACCGCGGAAACCTGACCAGCGCACTGGAACTGGAACAGCTGACCGTCGGCGACATCGTCGCACCGAACACCGCGCCGAGCGCTGTGCCGCCGGACGCCGATACCGCCGCGATCCAGGCCGCCTCGCGCGCTACCGGCCACCTGCGGTTGCTGGTCCGCGATCGCGACGGCGTGCGCGGTGTGGTCCACGTCCGCGACAGCCTCACCGCCGCACCCGGCACCATCGCGGGCGAGCTCATGCGGCCGGTGCTCGAAATCGCCACAACGGTCCCCGTGTACGAGGCGCTGCGCACGATGCGCGAAACCCGCAGCCACCTGAGCCTGGTCACCAGCCCTGACAGTGCGGAGCTGGTCGGCCTGCTCACGATCACCGATGTCCTGGAACGGCTGTTGCAGTCCGCTGCCGAAATCTGATCCATCTCCACCGAACGAAGGTGTCCTCGTGAACACACAACTGACCCACGCGACACGCACTCATCGCGGCCTGGTCCGGGAGGGCAACGAAGACTCCGTCCATGCCGGGCCCCGCCTGCTGGCGCTGGCCGACGGGATGGGTGGCCACGCCGCGGGCGAAGTCGCCTCCGGACTGATGATCGCCGCGCTCCTACCCCTCGAGCACGACCACGAGGGAGAACTGCTCGACCGTCTCGAGCAGGCTGTCCTGCGCGGCAACAACGCCATCGCCGAGCAGGCGGCCCGTTCGACCGAGCAGAGCGGCATGGGCACGACGCTCACCGCGATGCTGTTCGACGGCACCCGGTACGGGCTGGCACATGTCGGGGACTCCCGCGCCTACGTCCTGCGCGCCGGCGAACTATCCCAGATCACCCACGACGACACCTTCGTGCAAAGCCTCGTCGACGCGGGCCACATCACCGCCGAACAAGCCAGAACCCATCCTCGCCGGTCACTGATCCTGCGCGCGCTCACCGGCGATCCGGTCACCCCGACGCTGGTGCTCGGCGATGCCGAACCCGGCGACCGATACCTCCTGTGCTCGGACGGATTGTCCGACGTGGTCACCGAGGAGAAGATCGCCCAGTTCCTGCGCTCGGCAGGCACCGTGGCCGGGTGCGCCGAGCAACTGGTCGAACTCGCCCTGCTCAACGGCGGCCCGGACAACGTCACCGTCGTCGTCGCCGATATCACCGCCGGCGACTGATCACAGGATCGGCAGGTCCGGTGGGAGCTGTATGGCGACCGCGATCAGCGAGTGCACGCGGGTGGCGATGATGTTGAGCAGTCCGTGGATCTCGACGGGCGCGGTCTCGGTGACGGTCTGCAGGTTCCGCAGATCGTCATCGAGGCGTGCGAGGACTTCGTTCATATCCCGGGGGCCGCTGTTGAGCGCGGACGCGATCTCCTCCAGCGGTATGCCTTGCGCTTCGAGACGCTGGATGAGGTGGATGCGTTCGACATCGGCGGGGTTGTAGAGGCGGTAGTTGCCTGCACTGCGTTGGGCAGGCGCGAGCAGACCGATGCCGGTGTAGTGATCGATCGTGCGCGTACTGACTTCGGCGCGGGCGGCGAGCTCACCGATCTTGAGCAAGGCTTCGGTCATCACGGCCTCCTTCCGCAGCAGAAGCTAACCATACAGCGGCACGTGCTACCGTCGCCAATGCCGAACCGGACGTCCGGGTGAAACGGAGACAGCCGCGCATCCTCGAGGATGCGCGGGG
>NZ_JBHXAY010000038.1:0-55236 GCF_042728775.1 Nocardia sp. NPDC060259 | reverse complement strand
CGCTGATGCTCCACATCCCCGACGATGTTCGGGTGGGGGCTCAGTGGTTTCACCAGCGCCTCGCGCTGGCCGTTCAGTCAGCGCGATCAGCGGCAGATGAATGCGTTCAGCCGTGGCAGTAGACGCGGACAAGCAGAGTGTCTTCGGGCAATGCCGCCAGGTAGTTCTTGTTACCGCCGGGAAGCACCGGGCAGTCGGGCTCGTCGGCGTAGGACGTGTTCTCGTCCCAACTGCTATGGGCCCAGACGCCACTTTCCTCGACCCACCAACCGTTGAGAGTGAGCACATCGGACCATCGGAGAGTTTCCCGTTCGAGGTCCAGCAATGCCTTTGGCCCGCCCGCGCATTCGCCTCGGTTGGTTGGCAGCACGTGGCCTGCGTAGTTCGGGGTATCGTGGATCAACCGAGGATCGTCCTCATAACCTGGTCGTACATAGAATCCGGCTCCCTCGCCGCCGCCCCGTATCCGCCATGTGTCCCACATGGATCGCTCGGCAGGCTGTTCGTACATCTCGAACGGGGCGAGCGCTCGGGTGAGCGCGGTCTGTACATCATCGATCGCCTCCGGCGGCAGGCACACGACCACCCAGATATGCGCCAAAACCACTCCACCCCTTCGATATCGAGCGCACAGACTACCACTCGGTGCGGACGCGACCACGTCCGCGACCGAGCGCCGAACACTCGGAGCGCCTGCAGGCTTGGGACCTGCGCCATTCCAAAAAGGTGTCGGGTTTGGCGAGCAGTGGGGGAAGGTTGCCGGTTCGGTTCGAGGCAGTCAGTCACCTGCCGGGCGACATATCTCGCGGCAGGGTGGTGAGTTCCCGCTTGTATCCAGGTGTTCGGACTGCTTTTCGGACCCGGTCGAGCGTGCTTTGTTCGCCGATGGCCGACCATAGACCGAAAAGCTCGCTGTCGCGGCCACGCATGAGGGCCTTATCGGCAGTGGGGTCGATCGCGATGAGGCGGTCCACGACGGTGTCGAGCAGGGGATGGTTGCGTTCGGGATTGTGCGGAGTGGCTTTGCCGATGGTGGCTGCCAGCAGAGCCAACTCGTCGAGCTCTGACAGGAGGCCTTTGGCAGCATCGGTCAGCACCCCCCACACTCCGTCGACGTCGGCTGCGTCGACGAATCCGGTAAACGCGTGGCCGACAAAGGTCGGCCCGATCCGTTTGTCCGCTGCGACGGTCACCGCCGCGTTCCAGTCCTGGTGTCGAGCGACACCCTCGACCAGGTGTTTTTTGAGTACGGCCATGCCCGCGCGGTCCTGACCGGCCGCGTATCGCTTCCAATCGGCGAAGAAGCCTTTGACGTCGCCTCGGTCGGCGAGGGCGAAGCCGATGTCACGGTATGCGCGCCAGCCGTATCCGTCGTCTATTCGTGTAGCGAGCGCACGAGCGCCGGCCAGATCTCCGGCGGCGATCCGGTTCAACACCAGCTGCCGACGAAACCCGCATGACTCGGGCAGGAGCGGGGCAATGCTGTCGACCTCATCCGAAGTCAGCGCGTCAACCGCGATCAATGCGCAAGTCGCGTCCGCGAAGTCGAAGAGGCCGTGGCTGCGACCGAGCATCTGTACCTCGATTCGGTAGTTCCGAGGCCAGCTCAGCACGCGAGTCACCGTCGGCGGCCCGTCGCCTGTACTCGGGAGGCGGCTGACGAGTTCCTCGAGGACACGGTCACGGATGGGGACAACGGCAGCCGGTATCGGATAGGGAGGGGTGTGCGCCGCTTCTCGCTCGACGTCGGTAATCGGCGCGGTGAGACCGTCGACGAGCTTGTCTTTCAGGCTTGGGAGATTCCCTGACATGTCGACATCGTGCCCTGCGGCACCGACAGGCCACCTCCTCGTGGTCTCGTCTGCCACCGGCGTACTCACATCGGTGTAGTGCAAGCCACCGCTCAACGCGAACCTGACGAATACACGGAAATCGGCATTACCGCCCGTTCGGCCGCCGGTGGACAACTGGCTCCAGGCGGCGCGAAGTCGATCGATTCACTCTTCTAGGCCGTCAACTTGGCGGCGCGCGAGAATTATCCCGCCAATCGTGCTCTCGGCTGAGGTAAGAGTCCTGTGTGTCTCTACGACGAAGCCGGCATCGTTGAGCCACGCGTTCATCTGACCGTGCTGGCGATGATAGACATATACGTTCATCTGGTGCCCGCCATAGCCCTGTGTCTTCAACTGAGACTCGTCACCGACATGGAAGCCGAGCAGCAACCGTCCACCGGGCCGAACTATTCGCTGGAAGTGCGCGAAGACCGAACTGATCTCGTCGTCGGGCACGTGGATCAGCGAGTACCAGGCGACCAGACCAGCCATCGAGGCGTCGTCGAAGACGAGGTCGGTTATCGAGCCTAGATCGAACCGGAGGCAAGCCCGCATCCCCGAGGCCAAACGCGAAGGCTGGCTTGGCGAAGTCGGGGTCCTGCACGTCGGTTTCGGTGGCGTCGAGGACAAGTTCGCCCAGATTGCCCGACGCTCCAGCAAACAGCGGCAGGAGCCGACCTCGGGTTGCCCATGTTCGGTTCCATCTCTGGAAGAGGCTCTGCCCCAAGAGAATTAACGATTCGGAGTTGATCGCATCGGCCCATTTCTCAGACAGCTTGCCGCACAGCGGAGTTGGTATCGTCGCGACATGCCCGACCTGATCGCACCGACCACACGTATGCACACCGCATGGCTCGAGGCGCGTGACGACGGGGGGCCCGGCGTTCACGAGGACGGTTTCGGGCTGCGGCCGTCCGACGAGGTCGACTCGCCGGCCGGGTTCGTGGCGTGGGTGACGCGCCTGGCTGAGGATTCTGATCCAGCGAAGGCGACGGAGGGTGGCCGGGTGCGCTGCACCTATCGATGGATCGTCGACGGCGACCGGGTGCTCGGCGGAATGGCGCTGCGGCACGAGTTCAGCGATCTCGGCCATATCGGCTACGGCATCAGGCCGTCCGCGCGCCGGCGAGGACTGGCTACCTGGGCGCTGGGCCGAATGCTCGGTGAGGCACAGGAACTCGGCCTGGACCGCGTACTGATCATCTGCGCAATCGACAACATAGCCTCGGCGAAGACGATCGAGCGCAACGGTGGCATCCTCGAAGGTGTCCGCGACACCGAGCACGGCCCTGCGCGGCGGTACTGGTTCGAAATCGGTGCGCTGGGGAGTTGACTCCCCGGTCACACGTCCACCAGTGGGAGTCGGCACGGCCGCTACGAACCCAGAACACCACGATCCGGGGGCTCGGCGAGACCCGGCAGGGAAAGCGCGTACCGCGGACTTGCGGGTGACATGGACAGTCAGGCCGTGGCGGCATGCGGACGGCAACTGGACGGCCTCCACAACCGTCGTGCTCGAGGCGGGTGAACAGATGCTGCAGCTTGCCAGGAACCTCAACCGGGTCCTCGGCCCAGAATGGGTTTGATCCAAGAAACCTGAGCTCAGCGAAGCGTGTCTCGCCTTCGCCGGTCTTTCAGCATGGAACGACCAACCTGAGATCGTCGAGAAGCTGCTCGCCGACTTCCTGCAGTGACCTGCCCGATCTTTTCCGCCTGAGGTTTTTACCAGAAGCGCGGGGTCAGCCCCCAGGCCGCGAATTCCGCGGCGAGGAGTTCCTGGAGGGCCGCGCGGGTGGGGAAGCGGTCGGGGTCGCCGCCGGTGACGACCAGGGTGACGGTGTCGTCGTCGCAGGAGAAGGCGAGGTTGACACCTACCTCTACCTGGCGGAACAGGTCGACCGGGCCGGGGTTGACGACCGGGCGCATGATGACGTCGCGGGCTCGGTGGGGGCCGAGGACGGCGATGTTCTGGGCGGTGCGGCCCATATTGGTGCACAGGCATTCGGGTGCCTTGGCGGTGCGGGCGAACTTGTGCAGCACCACCTTCGGCAGCAGCATCTGCACCGGTTGCAGGTGCTGGATCGGGGGGATGGTCTCGGGGTTGCGGTAGGCCAGGCCCGCCGCCTTGAGTGCGGCGCGGACCGCGGGGAGATCGGCGCGCTCGCCTGCCCGGTAGGTGACGCTGATCGGCAGGCCGGTGGTGGCGTTGGCGCGGGGATCGTCGGCGACGCGCATCGAGTGGGGGATATCGACGCGGACGTCGGCGCCGTCGGCGATACGGCCGCTGCGTCCCAGCAGGCCGACCGCGACGCCGATCAGCAGGCCGTTGGTGGTGCCGCCGTTGGCGGCGGCGACCGCGTCCCAGTCGGCGAGGTCGACCTGGACGATCGTCTCGGCGGCCTGCCAGGTCTCGGCGTGTGGCAGGCGGGGCTCGGCCGGGCGCGGGTTGCGGGCCGGTTCGCTGACCCCGCGGGCGCGGCGCGCGGCGCGCACACCGCGCGCGACGGCGCGCAACTGTCCCCTGGCATCGGCGAGGTCGGCGGCGAAGCGGCCCGATCCCGCGACCGGGCCGACCAGATTGCCCGCACTGGCGGCGCGGTCGGGGGTTTCGCCGCGATTGAGCCGGTCGAGGGAATCGACGATCGCGTGCATCATGCCGCCACCGTCGCAGGCGACGTGCGAGGCGACGAGGGTGACGACGGTGCCGCCGGACTCCGTGTGCGCGCCCGCGAGCTGCCACACCAGCCCGCGTTCGGGGTCGAACTCCACCGCGGCCTGCTCGAGGAACCACTCCAGCACCGCGTCGTCGGGCAGTGGCGTCGCCGACCAGACCAGGGGCAGCGACTCCTCGGCGGGCTCCCAGTGGGCCCGCGCGATCGGGAACCGGGTGGTGCGGACCCGGCGGGCGATGAACCCGGTCGACAGATGCGCGTGCCAGTGCCGCAGCAGCTCGGGGTCGAGGCGCTCGTCGAACCGGTAGGCCAGCTGGTTGACCAGGGCGTTCGGGTAGAGGCTGTGCAGTTTGAAGAACAGGTCGTCGTCGGCGGTGATCCGGTTGAGGCCCGCCGGTCCGGTGGAGAGGGCCGCGGGGGAGGTGACGGTCATCGGAAGACTCCTCATCGGGAACGGAGAGTGCGCACGGTCAGCGGCGCGAAGACAGCGACAACGACCACCGAGGCCACCAGTGACCAGCACGCGTCGGCGCCGACGGTGCCGTGGGCGGCCAGCTCGCGCACCGCGGAGACCAGGTAGGACACCGGATTCACGTTCGAGACATGCTGCATCCAGGTCGGCATGGATTCCTCGGGCACCAGGGCATTGGAGGCGAAACCGAGGAAGGTGAGCACGAGCATGCACATGCCCTGCACCGCGGCGGGCCGGGCGACGGTGGCGCCGATGAACGCGAACAGCCAGCTGATCGCGGTCGTGGCGAAGACGACCAGGACAGCGCCCGCCAGGAAGCCTGCGGTGTGCTCGGGCCGGTAGCCCATGCAGAAGCCGACGATCACCACCGTCGTCGCGGCGATGAGATAGCGCACCGTACCCGCCAGCAACGCTCCGGCAACCGGTGCCGAGCGGGCGATCGGCATCGCGACGAACCGGTCGAACACACCCGAATGGATGTCCTCGGACAGCTGCACACCGGTGGCGACCGAGGAGGTCAGCACAATCTGCACCAGCACACCGGGAATCATGATCGGCAGATACGCCTCCATGCTGCCCGCGATGGCGGTGCCGAAGATGCTGCCGAACAACACCGGCCCCACGATCGGCAGCAGGATGGCGTCGTAGAGCAACTGCGGACTGTGCCGGAAGGTGAGCAACCCGCGCCAGGCCATCATCAGCGAATGCTGCAGGGCGGCGAGCGCACTGACACGGGTGACCCGCGGCGCGCGCACGACCTGTGTCGGCTCGGCGGCGGTCTCGGTGGTGAGAGTCATGGCGGTTCTCGAACTTTCCCGGAGGGTGGTCACGCCACGCCGACGCTGTCGGTGGTCTTCGCGTGCCCGGTCAGCGACAGGAACACCTCGTTGAGGTCGGGCCGGTCGACCGCGAAACCGCGCAGGGTGATGCCGGCGGCGCGGCAGGCCGCGACGATGTCGGCGCCGAGCGCGACATCACGCAGAACGACGGTCAGCATGCCCGTCGAGGAACCTTCGGGGATGTCGCCGGTCAGGTCCTGGATCAGCGTCTCGGCGCGGCGCAGGTCCGCGGTGTCGGGGATGTCCAGGCGCAGAACCTGTTCTCCGATGGACGCTTTCAGCTCGGCGGCGGTGCCCTCGGCGACCAGCGTCCCGCGGTCGATGACCGCGATCCGGTCGGCGAGCGCGTCGGCTTCCTCCAGGTACTGGGTGGTCAGCAGCACGGTCGCGCCGCGGTCGACGAGGCCGCGCACGATGCCCCACATGCGATCACGGGTGTGCGGGTCGAGGCCGGTCGTCGGCTCGTCGAGGAAGATCAGCGGTGGCACCGTGATCAGCGTCGCGGCCAGATCGAGGCGGCGGCGCATGCCACCGGAGAACGCGGACACACTGCGGCGGGCGACGGCCGAGAGCTCGAACTCCTCGAGAAGTTCGTCGCTGCGCTGCGCCGCGGCACGCCGGGACAATCCGAGGAGTCGCCCGAACAGGCGCAGATTCTCACCGGCGGTGAGCGTTTCGTCGACGGAGGCGTACTGGCCGGTGAGCCCGATCATCGAGCGGACCGCGGTCGCGTCGCGCACCACATCGAAACCGAAGACCTCGGCGCTGCCACGATCCGGGCGCAGCAGGGTCGCCAGCATGCGGACCGTGGTCGTCTTGCCCGCGCCGTTGGGGCCGAGCATCGCGAACACCGAACCGGCGGGAATGCTCAGGTCGATGCTGCCGACCGCGGTGAAGTCACCGTAGGACTTGCCGAGTCCGCTGGTGCGCACGGCGATTTCGGTGCTACTCACTGCGGCCTCCCGGCATGATCCAGTTCGGGTGCCGGGAACGACGCGGGGACAAGGGCTTCCACCTCGTCGGCGGCGAGAGTGACGCCGCTGTCGGGGAAACGGCCCGCGTAGGCGGCGGCACGTGCGACGACATTCGGGTCGGCGACCCGGTCCAGCATGGCGGTGAGCGCGTCCGCGTCGAGATCGGCGGCGCGCAGGGTGTCGGCCAGGCCGAGCCGCGACAGCGCGCGCCCCCAATACGGTTGATCGGCCTGGATCGAGCAGATCACCTGTGGCACACCGGCACGCAGCGCGGCGGCCGTCGTGCCCGCCCCGCCGTGGTGCACCGCCGCGACGCACCGCGGGAACACCGCGGCGTGGTCGACCTGGTCGACGATCGCGACCTCGGCCGACAGTTCGGGCTCGATGCCCGCCCAGCCCGCGGCGAGCAGCAGCCGCCTGCCGCGCCGTGCGCAGACCGTGCGCAGCATCGTCACCAGCGCCGCCGGATCGTCGACCGCCATCGACCCGAAGCCGACATAGATCGGCGCCGCCCCCGCGTCGAGCCAGGCGGACAGCGCGGAATCGACCGGGCCACCGAGGGAACCGTCGGTGTCGACGGCGAACCCGGTGATCGGGTGCCGATCCGGCAGCTCCGCCGCCAACCCGGGAAACAGGTCGACGTCATAGGCCTGGATCGACACCCTGTCCGGCAGTGGATGTTCGACGATCCCGAACTCGGCCAGCGGTTCGGCCAGCGCGGCGTCGCGCGCCCACCGCAGCCCGGACCAGATCCGCCGATTGAGCGCACCGGGAATCCGCTGACCCCACGCGGTCGGCACCACCGGTACCGAGCGATTCGGATGGATCGGGAAGAAATGCACTGCGGCCAACGGCAATCCGACGCGCCGCGCGGCCTTCTCGGCCGCTTCCTCACCTGCCATCCCGGTCACCAGCACGTCGTGGCCCGGCGCCAGGACGAGCAGGTCGCCCACCGCCTCGGCCACACCGCGCCGCTGCAGATCCAGCACCGCACGCAGCCGCTGACGCGGACTGAGGCTGCGGAACCGGCGATCGGCGTGCTGGGTGCGCAGCAGTTCGGCACTGTCGCGACCGAAACCGACGGCGGGAACACCGTGGCCGGTCGCGAACTCGACGAGATTGGGGGAGAGGGCGAGCGTCACCGAGTGCCCGCGAGCCCGCAGTTCGCGGGCAAGCAGGATGCCGGGCTGGGCATCGCCCCGGCTCCCGGTGAAGGCCAGCAGTGCACGCATCGTCAGCCCGCGCTCAGCGCTGCCGACGCGGCGTCGGCGACCGGTGCGGCCGCGGCGGGCGCGGCGAGGGTGGTGACCGCGTAGATGGCCCTGGCGAATTCGGTGAGGAAACGGTCCATCACCTCGGCGGGCAGACCGGCGGGGTAGCGGGTGGAGACGTAGAGACCCTCGGGGCCGCGCACGACCCAGAAGTACACCTCGTCGGTGGAGTACGAGACGGCGCGCAGGGTGCGTCCGCGCAGGTCGGCGACCAGTTCGTAGTCCGGGAGCATGCGGATGTCGAGGAAGGAGGCGCCGAAGGTCGGGCCTTCGAGCGCGCCCGCCATCGCCAGGGACCGGCCCCACGAGGCGTCGTTGCAGACATGGGCGCGCTTGAGCGCGGCCCGGGTGACATCCAGCGCGACCGACATGTCGGCGCCCGCGGGCAAGGCGATGTCGACCGGGACGACATTGACGAACCAGCCCATCGACTCGAGCCAGCTCAGATCCGGCCGGGTCGCGATCGGCATGATCGTGCGGAAACGGTCGTCGCCGAACACTTCCCGGGACGCGGCGGCGAGCGCGGCGAAGACGGTGACCGAGAGCCGGTGCTTGATCCGGCCGAGCGACGCCTCCACCTCTTCGAGCTGCTCGAGGGTCAGCAGCGTGCGCGAGACACTGGGCTGGGCGTGCTCACCGTCGAGCGCGGCGACCATGCCCTCGGCGAAACGAGGCATGGGCGATCCGGGCTCACCGACGAAATCGCGCCACACCGCCACGGCGGGGGAGTCGGGGGTGAGTTCTTCGGCCGCGGCGCGCTCGACGGCGGCGTAGTCGGCGGCGCTGCCGAAGGTGGCCGAATCGCGGATCTCGCCGCCGGTGCGCACGGCGGTGTAGAGGGTGCGCAGCTCGAGGATGAGCACGGCCTGCGAGTAGGCGTCGAGCACCGAGTGGTCGGCGGCGACCAGGACGGTGAAGTCGTCGGTGTCATGCGCGACGGTGGCCACCAGCAGGTGCGGCCACACCAGCGGGGAAAGACGCAGTTCCAGTGTGCCGCAGAGGAAGTCGTTGATCTGGTCGCCGTCGGTGAGATCGGCGACCGGAACGCCGGTGACCCGCACGGTGCCGGGGGCGGTGGTCACCCGGTGGTAGTCGCCGTCACCGGTGGGGGCGACGGTGGTCCGGAATCCCTCGTGGCGGTCGTGCCACAGCTCCAGCGTCGTGGCCCACACCTGCGCGTCGAGCGGGGCGTCCATCTCGAAGATGGTGCCGATCCAGCGCCCGCGCCCCGGGCTGGGATCCTCGGGATCGAGGAAGCCGAGGTACTGGGAGTGGACGCTGGCGAGCGGGCGCTCGTCGTCGTACCAGGAACCGGGAGAGGCGAGTTCGGGCGTCCAGATGGACAGTGCGCCGGAGCGAATCCGGAATTCGGACAGGTGGGTGTATTCCATGCGGGGGTCACCTCGGGGTGCAATGCAAGCCGAAATCGGCGCGAACGGGGAAGGTCGGTGAGCGCGGCCGCGTCACCGGGTGTTGCTCTGGATCCCGCACCGGATGTAGCTGGCGAACCCTGGGCTATCCCGAGTCTATAACTCTGAGAGTTTTCTGAAATGCGCGTTAGTCACAACTGGTCTATGTGAAGAAGCTCACTTTCGAATTGTGTCGGATCGCCAGCGTAACCCGGTGCCCCTGAAGTAAGGGGGTTTCTGTTCAGAAATCTGAGCGAAGGTGGCCGGCAGTGCTGTGAGCTGCGGTTATGGTGCTGATGGAGCGCCGTACTCGGCGAGAACGGTGCCATGCCGGACCACGCCGGACAGTCCTGGCAGCTCTGTCGGGGGCGACCAGGACCGGAATCCGTCATAGCTGTCGCTGAAGAAATAGCGACCATCGAGGTAGGCATCGAGGTAGATCCGGTGCCCACCGTCGGGCAGCCGGACCACCGACTGGCCTTCGCGCGGACCACCCCATCCGGCCCAATCGCCGGTCGCCACGAACGTATAGGGCCCGATCGGGCGATCGGCCACGGCGAGTTCGATCAGCTTGGAATCCTCGTTCTTGACGAACGCGAACACCCGGCCCGCCAGACGCACCAGCGTGGTGTCGATGTAGCCGAGGGAACCCGGCTTGCCAGGGCCGAGTCCGAGCAGGGGGACCGGCGGCGCCCAGGTCGTGAGCCCGGCGTCGAGGGGGATCAGCAGGTGCGGGGTGAATCCGCGTCCCCCGGTGAGCGAGACGATGATGCCGACCCGGCCCGCCGCGTCGGCATACCACTCCGGCGCCCATGCGCCCTCGAGCCTGCCCGGCACGAGCATCGGGATATTGCCGAGGGCGGTCCAGGTGATCCGGTCGAGGCTGTGGGCCAGGCCGATCGCGGTGGCGTCTCCGGCGATCGTGTAGGTGAGGTAGTAGATGCCGTCGCTGTGCAGCAGGATGCTGGGATCGCGGACCAGGCCCGACGGCGGCGTGAACGCGTGCTCGCTGACTGCGGTGAAGTCGGTGCCGTCCGTCGATTCGTAGACGGCGAGGGTGGTATCGCTGTCGGCGCGGAACGCGGTCATCGTGTACCGGATCGGTGCTCGGTCCGGGTCGGCCCCGACGCCGGGCCCGAGGGCGGACTGCGCGCGCGCCGTGCCCGTGGCCAGCAGCGGCAGCCCGGCCAGCAGTGCGAGTGCGGATCTGCGGCCCACGGTCATCGCCATGGCCTGGGATTATCCGGCCGCGACGGCGCCGGATGCGGCAGGCGCGCCGGTCAGCCGCGGACGTTCACCGGTTCCGCGTCCGGAGTAGCTGCCGGAGCGGGCGCCAGCGGTAGCCGCGCGTCCAGGACCAGTCCCAGCAGGCCGATCGACAGGCAGATGGCCGACACCGTGACAGCGATCGGGTTGGTGTCACCCGCCAGGGAACCGGCGAGGATCACCGTCGAGATCGTGCCGGGCGCCGAACCGGCGAGCGTGGCGATCAGATACGGCAGCGTGCGGACCGAGGACAGGCCACAGCAGTAGTTGACGATCGAGAACGGTGCCATCGGGATCATCCGCAGGGCGGCGACCGCCAGCCAGCCGCGCTGGGCCAGCCGGGTATCGATCGCCCGGACCGCGGGGTGGTTCAGGTGGTCGGCGACCCTGGCCCGGCCCACCGCGCGCACCCCCAGCAAGGCCAGTGTCGCACTGACGCCGGTCGCGCCCAGCGCGATGACCGAACCGAGGACCGGGCCGAACAACACCCCGCTGGTCACCGTCAGGACGGTGCGCGGCACCGGGGCCACCGCGACGAGCGCATAGAAGAGGAAGAACAACACCGGCAGCAGCGGCCCCGCGCCGCCCGCCCACTCCCTGATCTGCTGCGGACCGGGCAGCGGAACCAGCATCGCCACCACGAACAGCACGGCGATCCCGGCCAGGGCCATGAGCAGGCGCGGGGATCTGATCAGTCCAGACACCGCGCAAGCGTACCGGTCGGTAGGGGATGGCCCCAGTGCTCGGACAGCGTGTCACAGTTAGCATCATGGATGAACCGGACACATCCTGGTTCGCCGCTGTATCCGCTGCTGGGTTGATGCTGCCGGATCGGCAGTACACCGGGGTGCGGTCGTCGAATGGAAGAGGGAACAGCAGCTATGCCGATTGGTTCAGAGTCCGGGGCGGGGCTCGCACCGGATCCGGTGCCCGAATACGCCGCATGGCGCAAGGGCGTGGCTGGCGTGCTGGCCAAAGCGCGACGAGTCGAGGCATCCGAGCTCCCCGCGGAGCCCGAGCATCTGCTCGACGAGACCACCTATGACGGGCTCACCATCGCCCCGCTCTACACCCGCCGCGACGAGCTGCCCGAGCAGCCGCTGCCCGGCGCCTTCCCGTTCGTCCGTGGTGGCAGTGCCACCCGCGACCCGCAGCGCGGCTGGTTCGTCGCCGCCTTCGCCGGCTCGGCCGACGCCGCGGCAACCAACCAGACGATCCTGTCCTGGCTGGAGAACGGCGTCAGTGCCGTCTCGCTCGGGGTCGGCGCCGACGGCGTCGCGATCGCCGACATCCCCACCGCGCTGTCCGGCCTGCTCTTCGAACTGGCCCCGCTGACCCTGGTCGCGGGCGCCGACGTCGCCGCCGCCGCCGACCAGATCTACACGCTGCTCGACGGCTACCAGCTCGCCGACCGCGCCGAGATCCAGGTCGGGCTCGGCGCGGCCCCGCTGACGAGCGCGTTCGCCGGCACCGCCGACATCGACACCGAACAGGCCGTCGCGCTGGCGTCCCGCGCGATCGCCCGCCCGGAGACGGTGCGCGCGATCACGGTCGACGGCACCGCCTTCCACAACGCCGGCGCCGCCGACGCCCAGGAACTCGGCGCGTCCGTCGCCGCGGGCCTGGCCTACCTGCGCGCGCTGACCGCCGCGGGTGTCGACATCGCCGACGCGTTCGGTCAGCTCGAGTTCCGCTTCGCGGCCACCGACGATCAGTTCGCCACCATCGCGAAATTCCGTGCCGCCCGGCGACTCTGGGCCCGCGTGGCCCACGTGTGTGGTGCGCCCGCCTTCGGCGCGGCTCCCCAGCGCGCGGTCACCTCGGCCGCGATGATGACCCAGCGCGATCCGTGGGTGAACCTGCTGCGCACCACCCTGGCTGCCTTCGGCGCCGGTGTCGGTGGTGCCGACTCGGTCACCGTGCTGCCCTTCGACTCCGCGCTGCCCACCGGCGAACTCGGTGTGTCGCAGTCGTTCTCGGAGCGCATGGCCCGCAATATCCAGCTGCTGCTGCTCGAGGAATCACGCCTCGGTCACGTCCAGGACCCGGCCGCCGGCTCCTGGTACGTCGACTCGCTGACCGACGAACTGGCCGCCAAGGCCTGGGAGTTCATGCAGGAGATCGAGGCCGCGGGCGGTTACCCCGCCGCGCTCGCCGCCGGTCTGGTCGCCGAGCGCATCGCCGAGACGGCCGCCACCCGCGCCGCCGACATCGCGCACCGCAAGACCGCGGTCACCGGCGTCAACGAGTTCCCCAACCTCGCCGAGACACCGCTGTCGGAGCAGGCGCGCGCCGATGTCTCGGTCGCCCGCTACGGCGCCGCGTTCGAATCGCTGCGCAACCGGTCCGACGCGTACCTGGCCGCCAACGGCGCCCGGCCGAAGGCGCTGATCGTTCCGCTCGGCCAGGTCGCCGAACACAACGCGCGCACCATCTTCACCGCGAACGTGCTGGCCTCCGGTGGCATCGAGTCGGTCAACCCCGGCCCGCTGACCGTCGACGGTATCGCCGCCGCCGCTGCCGAATCCGGCGCGCGGATCGCGGTTCTGTGTGGTGCGGACAAGCGCTACGGTGAGGAAGCGGGCGCCGCGGTCGACGCGTTGCGCGCCGCGGGCATCGACACGGTACTGCTGGCCGGGCCGGAGAAGTCGGTCGCGCAGTACAGCGGTACACAGCGTCCCGACGGGTACCTGACCCTGCGCATCGACGCGGTCGCGGTCCTGTCGCAGCTGCTGGAGAAGGTGGGAGCCTGATGACCACATCCGATATCGAGCACCTGATCGGTAGTTTCGCCGAGGTGCCGCTCACCGAGCGCGCGGCCGAGGCCGCCGACGTGGACGACGCGCAGGTGAAGGAGTTCGTGGCCGAGGCCGCCGCGGCCAACCACACCACCGCCGACCAGCTCACCTGGGCCACTCCCGAGGGCATCGACGTGCCGCCGGTGTTCACCAAGGCCGACCGGGATGCCGTTGTCGCGCAGGGCTATCCGCTCGACACGGTGCCCGGTGTCGCGCCGTTCCTGCGTGGTCCCTACCCGACCATGTACGTCAACCAGCCGTGGACCATCCGCCAGTACGCGGGTTTCTCCACCGCCGCCGACTCCAACGCCTTCTACCGCCGCAACCTGCAGGCCGGTCAGAAGGGCCTCTCGGTCGCCTTCGACCTCGCCACCCACCGTGGCTACGACTCCGATCACCCGCGCGTGCAGGGTGACGTCGGCATGGCAGGCGTCGCGATCGACTCGATCCTGGACATGCGCCAGCTCTTCGACCAGATCCCCCTGGATCAGGTGTCGGTGTCGATGACCATGAACGGCGCGGTGCTGCCGATCCTGGCGCTCTACGTCGTCGCCGCCGAGGAGCAGGGCGTCACGCCCGAGCAGCTGGCCGGAACCATTCAGAACGACATTCTGAAAGAGTTCATGGTCCGCAACACCTACATCTACCCGCCCAAGCCCTCGATGCGGATCATCTCCGACATCTTCGCCTTCACCAGCGCGAAGATGCCGAAGTTCAACTCGATCTCCATCTCGGGCTACCACATCCAAGAGGCCGGTGCCACCGCCGATCTGGAGCTGGCCTACACCCTGGCCGACGGTGTGGAGTACATCCGCGCCGGTATCGCGGCGGGCATGGATGTCGACAAGTTCGCCCCGCGCCTGTCGTTCTTCTGGGCGATCGGCATGAACTTCTTCATGGAGGTGGCCAAGCTGCGCGCCGGGCGCCTGCTGTGGAGCGAGCTGGTCTCCAAGTTCGAGCCCAAGAGCGCCAAATCGCTGTCGCTGCGCACTCATTCGCAGACCTCCGGCTGGTCGCTCACCGCGCAGGACGCCTACAACAATGTGGCGCGCACCTGTATCGAGGCGATGGCCGCGACCCAGGGTCACACCCAGTCGCTGCACACCAACGCCCTCGACGAGGCACTGGCGCTGCCGACGGACTTCTCCGCCCGCATCGCCCGCAACACCCAGCTGCTGATCCAGCAGGAGTCCAACACCACGCGCCCGATCGACCCGTGGGGCGGCTCGTACTACGTCGAGTGGCTCACCCACCAGCTGGCCGAGCGCGCCCGCGCCCACATCGCCGAGGTGGAAGCGCACGGCGGTATGGCACAGGCGATCTCGGAGGGCATTCCGAAGCTGCGCATCGAAGAGGCCGCCGCCCGCACCCAGGCGCGCATCGACACCGGGCAGCAGCCGGTGATCGGCGTCAACAAGTACCAGGTCGAAGAGGACCACGAGGTCGAGGTCCTCAAGGTCGAGAACTCGCGCGTGCGCGCCGAGCAGATCGAGAAGCTGGAACGCCTTCGCGCCGAACGCGATTCGGCCGCCGTCGAGGCCGCGCTGGCCAACCTGACCCGCGCTGCCGCCGCCACCGAAGGCGGGATGGAGAACAACCTGCTGGCGCTGGCCATCGACGCCGCCCGGGCCAAGGCCACCGTCGGTGAGATCTCCGACGCACTGGAGAAGGTCTACGGCCGCCATCAGGCCGAAATCCGTACGCTCTCCGGTGTGTACCGTGACGAAGCAGGCAAGGCATCCAACATCGGCGCGGCCATCGCGCTCGTCGAGGAGTTCGGCGAAGCCGAGGGCCGTCGTCCCCGCATCCTGGTCGCCAAGATGGGCCAGGACGGCCACGACCGCGGCCAGAAGGTGATCGCCACCGCGTTCGCCGACCTCGGCATGGACGTCGATGTGGGCCCGCTGTTCCAGACCCCCGAAGAGGTGGCGCGCCAGGCGGCCGACAACGACGTGCACATCGTCGGTGTCTCCTCGCTGGCCGCCGGCCACCTCACGCTGGTGCCCGCCCTGCGGCAGGCACTGGCCGATGTCGGTCGCCCCGACATCATGGTCATCGTCGGCGGCGTCATCCCGCCCGGTGACTTCGACGAGCTCTACGAGGCAGGCGCGGCGGCGATCTTCCCGCCCGGAACGGTGATCGCCGATGCCGCCATCGACCTGCTGAAGAAGCTGGCCGCCTCCCTGGGCCACGAGATCGGCGGCGGCACAGCCGAATGAGCGACGCCGCACACACGGCCGGGGGTGGCCAGGCCCACCCCCGGCTCGGCACTACCGCGGGTGTCGGTGCCCCGCGCAACGGCGACCGGACCGTCACCGGCGTCCGCCGCACCATCGACGTCGACGCGCTCGCCGACGAGGTGAAAGCCGGACAGCGCTCGGCCCTGGCCCGCGCGATCACCCTGGTGGAATCCACCCGCGCCGACCATCGCGAACTGGCCCAGCAGTTGCTGCTGCGGCTGGGCACCGAGCCGGGCACCGTGGTGTCCAACCGGGTCGGGATCACCGGTGTCCCCGGCGTCGGCAAGTCGACGTTCATCGACGCGCTCGGCATGTACCTGCTCGGCAAGGGGCATCGGGTCGCTGTCCTGGCCGTCGACCCGTCCTCGACCCGCACCGGCGGGTCGATCCTCGGTGACAAGACGCGCATGGCCCGGTTGTCGCTGGAAGCCGACGCGTTCATCCGGCCCTCGCCCACCGCGGGCACCCTCGGCGGTGTCGCCAAAGCGACCCGCGAGACCATCGTGCTGCTCGAGGCCGCCGGCTACGACGTGATCCTGGTCGAGACCGTCGGCGTCGGCCAGTCCGAGGTCACCGTCGCCAACATGGTCGACGTTTTCTGCTTCCTCACCCTCGCCCGCACCGGTGACCAGCTGCAGGGCATCAAGAAGGGCGTGCTGGAGCTGGCCGAGCTGGTCGCGGTCAACAAGGCCGACGGCAAGCACGAGATGGAAGCCAAGAGCGCGGCCCGTGAACTGCAAGGCGCCTTGCGGCTGATCCACCCGCACGACGCCCTCTGGCGCCCACCCGTGCTCACCATGAGCGGTCTGGAAGGCCAGGGCCTGGACAAGTTCTGGGACACAGTCCTCGAACATCGCCGCGTCCTCACCGAGACGGGGGAGTTCGCCGAGAAGCGCCGCCGCCAGCAGGTCGACTGGACCTGGACCATGGTCCACGACCAGATCCTGCGCCGCCTCGCCGACAACCCGGCCGTGAAATCCGTTCGCGCCCAAGTCGAATCCGCCGTCCGGGACGGCACGCTCACTCCGGCCCTCGCCGCCGAACAAATCCTCGGCGCCTTCGACGCCTGACCAGAATTTTCGCAACCAAGGGTTGCGCGAACTCTTGTCGGCGTGAATACTTAGGTATGTGCCTAAGTATTCATCGGGTGAGCCGGACGGAGGACTGGACAGCGTCTTCCGGGCGCTGGCGGATCCGACCCGGCGGGCGATCGTCGAGCGGCTCGCTCGCGGCCCCGCGTCGGTGTCGGATCTCGCGGCGCCGTTCGAGGTCGCGCTGCCGACGATCGTGCAGCACCTGAAGGCGCTCGAGGCAGGCCAGATCGTCAGCTCGGCCAAGATCGGGCGCGTGCGCACCTACCAGCTGGCGCCAGGGGCCTTCGGGCTCGCGATCGACTGGTTGCGCCAGCACCGGCCACCGGCCGAACGGCAGCTGGACCGGCTCACGGCACTACTCACCGAATCAGCGAACAACACAGAGGGAGAACAACAATGACCGACACCGCTACCCGCTCCATCGCCCACGCTCAGTTCACCATCGAGCGCGAGGTGCCCGTCGCTCCTGCCGTCGCCTTCCAGGCCTTCGCCGATCCCACCGTCAAGAGCAAGTGGTTCGGCGGCGAAGAAGGCTGGGAACAGGGCGAGGTCTCCGTCGACTTCCGCGTCGGCGGCCTCGAGATCAACGAAGGCACCTTCCAGGAGACGATGACCTCCCGTTTCGTCGCCACCTACACCGACATCATCGACAACGAACGCCTCGTCTACACCTACGACATGTGGCTCAACGGCGCCCACATCTCCACCTCGGTCGCCACCTGGGAATTCGAGCCGACGGCCACCGGCACCAAGCTCACCCTCGTCGAGTTCGGCGCGCACCTCGACGGCCACGACACCGGCGCCCAGCGTGAGGAGGGCACCCGCGAGCTCGTCGCGGCCCTGGCGAAGTACCTGGAATCGGTCGCCTGACGCGGCTCACCCGTGCCCCATCGTCCCCCTGTCCATCGGCGCCGGCTGCTGTCCCGGCGCCAGGACCAGGAACTGGCCCATCATGCCCTGGTCCTCGTGATGCAGCAGATGGCAGTGGTACATGTACGGGAACGTCGGGTCGGTGTGGTCGGCGAAGTGCATGGCCAGGGTGTACGTGGCGCCCGGCGCGGTATAGACGGTGTCCTTCCAGCCGGAAAGTGCCGGGGGAGGCGGGTTTCCGTCGATCGCCAGGATCTGGAACTGGACATCGTGGACGTGGAAGTTGTGCGGCCAGTTGTCCTTGTTGCGCACCGACCAGACCTCGGTGGTGTCGACGGAAATCGTCATATCGATGCGGTTCATGTCCATCCGGCGGTTGTTGATCATGAACCACCGCAACTCGAAGGTCCGCGTCGGCGCCGTGCTCGCCGCGGCGAGTGGGCTCATCGGCACGAGGGCCCCGGGGAGGGCCGCCGATGGCCGCAGGGTGTCGGCGGCGCGCAGGGCAAGGATGTCGAAGGAGTCGTCGAAGCCGAACTCGGCGGCCCGATCGATGCCGTCGCGGTCACCGATCGGCAGGGACCGTACCGTGACACTCTCGCCCGCGCGGACGGTGACCACGATCTCGGCCCGCTCACCCGGACTGAGCGGGAGCTGGCTCAGGGCAACGGGTTCCGGCAGAAGCCCGCCGTCGGTGCCGATCAGCTGGAACTGTCTGCCGTCGGTGAGCGCGAGGTTGTAGAGGCGGCCCGACGACCCGTTGAGGATGCGGAGCCGGACGCGCTCGGTCGTGACGGTGAAGTGGGCGCCCGCGATACCGTTGGTCACGATGGTGTCGCCCAGCAGGCCGACATCGGTGGCGTCGGATTCGTCGAGCCCGCCGTCGGCGGTGAATCGGCGATCCTGGATCACCAGCGGAATATCGTCTACGCCATAGTCTTTCGGTAGCTCCAGGCGATCGGTGGCATCGTCGTCGATCAGGAAGAAGCCGGCCAGCCCGCGCTGGACATGCTTTTCGGTCGCGCCGTGCGGATGTGGGTGATACCAGAGCGTCGCGGCCTGCTGATCCACCCGCCAGCGCGGCGTCCACTCCGCACCGGGGGCGATCATCTGATGCGGTCCGCCGTCGAAGGCCGCGGGCAGATGCATCCCGTGCCAATGCACCGAGGTCGGCTCCGGGAGATCGTTGACGACGGTGACCGCGACCTCCTCGCCTCGCCGGGCCCGGAGGGTGGGGCCGAGCACCGGCCCGCTGTAACCCCAGGTCGGTGTGCGGGTGCCCGGCAGCATCTCGGTGCTCCCGGTCCGCACGCGCACGCTGAACCGCCGGACACCGTCGGCGCCGACGGTCGACGGTGCCCGCGGCGGAATCGGCAGCGGACGCGTTGCCGTCCCTGCCGAACCCGGCGCCGGGGGCCGGATCGAACACCCGGCCGCATAGGCGACCGGGACGAGGGCGAGGCCGGTGAGGAATCCTCGTCGCGAGACCACATGTGCTCCTTGTCTGTGCGGGAACCTCCAGCGTCGACCGGCCGCGACCTCGGCAACTCCGCCCAGCGGCCGGACCCCGCCGGACCGAATCCGGCCGCGCGGCCCTTGCGGACGCGCCGATCGCGTGCTAGCCGTGCTCCGTCACCTACCGTGGGTGCGTGATCGACATCAGCGCACACCGGGATCCACGGCGGCTCCTGCGCTGGCTGCCGCTGGTGCTGATCCCGGTATTGCTGCTGGCCAGCACCTACCCGGGGCAGTACCGGGTGCCTGCGCACTACTGGGTGCTCGCCGTCACCGCGGGTGTGGTGTTCCTCGCCGGAGCTCGGTGGCCGCTGGCGGTGTCGATCGTGCTGTCCGCGCTCGCGGTGCCGATGCTGCGCACACCGGCCTGGGGCGTGTCGGGCCTGGTGCCCTATCTCGGTGCGGTGGCGCTGGTCGATGTCGTCGCGCGCACGCATCGGCGCGGCATCGTGTGGGTGGCGACGGGGTGCTGGGCGGCGGCCGTCGTCCTCGGGCGGGTCGGCCTGCACGACACGTCCATCGGCCGGGCGTCCACCGTCGTCGAGGCCGTGGCGTATGTGGGGCTGCCGCTGCTGCTCGGGCTGTACCTCCGTGGTCAGCGAGACCTCGCGGAGAACCTGCGGATGCGCGCGGCCGAGGCCGAAGCGCGAACCCGCGTCGACGAACGCGCGGCCATGGCGCGGGAACTGCACGATGTGGTCGCCCACCACATGGCCTCGATCATTCTGCGCATCTCGGTCGCCGGACATGTTGTGCGGGAAGCAGATCCGCGCATCGTCGCCGTTCTCGACGATGTCCGCGGCACCGCGGCCGACGCGCTGGCCGACATTCGCCGCTTCCTCGCGGCGCTGCGTGATCCCGCGCTCGGGACGGTCTCGCTGGTCGAAGCCGACGCGGTCGTCACCGAGGTCACCGCCGCGCTCACCCGGGCCCGCGCCGCCGGATTCACCGTCGAGGCCGACATCGGCACCGAACTCGGCACGCTCGACGCGATGAGCAGACTCACGCTGCTGCGGCTGGTCCAGGAATCGCTGACCAATGTCATGAAACACGCGGATCGCGGTGTGCCCGTGCGATTCCGGATCGGCAAGCGTGACGGCGGCATCGGCATCGAGGTGGTCAGCGGCGGCCGCGACACCCCGGCGCCGCCGGGACACGGCATCGTCGGGATGCGCGAACGGGTCGCCCTCGCCGGCGGTAGCCTCTCCGTCGGTGCCGACGCCGGGCACTGGGTGGTGCGGGCCTGGCTGCCCGATGCCGTGCGGGGAGCCGACGCGTGATCACGGTGCTGCTGGTGGACGACCAGCGTCTGGTGCGGGCAGGCCTGCGGATGCTCATCGAGGACACCGCCGACCTCGCCGTCGTCGGTGAGGCGGCCGACGGCGTGGAGGCGGTGCGGCAGTTCGCCGAACTCGCGCCCGACCTCGTCGTCATGGACCTGCGCATGCCCGGCCTCGACGGCGTCGCGGCCACCCGGCGGATCCTCGCCCTGTCGCCGCGCGCGAAGGTGCTCGTGCTCACCACCTTCGACGACGACGATCACCTGTTCCCCGCCCTCGCCGCCGGAGCCGCAGGGTATTTCGTCAAGGACACCGACCCCGAGGTCCTGCTCGACGCCATCCGCCGCACAGTCGACGGCGACCTGCTGTTCTCGCCTATCCTCCTGCGCCGCCTGGTGAACCGGGCCATCGAAGCCCGATCGGCTCCCGACCCGGTCCCCGCACCCGATCTGACCGCTCGCGAGTTCGACGTCCTGCGCCTGGTCGGCGAAGGGCACGGCAACCAAGAGATCGCCGACCGCCTCCATCTCGGCGTGAGCACCGTCAAGACCCACATCGCGAACCTGCTCGAGAAGACCGGCACCGACAACCGGGTCCGCCTCGCCGTCTACGCCTCCAAGCTCACCGGCCACTGATATCTCAACAGTGAGATACATCATGATTAACTAACTCAATATTGAGATATATTCGACGTGTCAGTGAGTCGGGTTGTCGCACAGGAGGATTGATCATGCGGATCGCGGTGTTCGGAGCGGGTGGCGCCGTCGGCGGCAGGGTGGTGGCCGAAGCGGTGGCGCGTGGGCACGAGGTGACCGCGGTGGTGCGGCGGGCTGTGGAGATGCCGGACGGCGTGCAGGTGCGCATCGGTGACGCGGGGTCCGCCGACGACGTCGAAAAGCTGAGTGCCGGTCACGATCTCGTGATCGCGGCGACGCGGCCCGCGGCCGGGCGCGAGACCGAACTGCCGGTGGTCGCGGCGGCGATGCTCGACGGTGTGGCCCGCAGTGGTGTGCGGCTGCTCGTCGTGGGCGGTGCGGCGACGCTGGCGGTGCCAGGCGCCGGGGCATTGCTGCACGAAACCCCGGACTTCCCCGCCGAACTCGCCGCGATCGCGCAGGCCTGCGCCGAACAACTCGCCGCGTGCCGAGCCGATGTGGAGGCCGACTGGACCTATCTGAGTCCGCCCGCCGAGCTGGTTCCGGGTGAACGCAGCGGGAGCTACCGGGTCGGCGCCGACGAACTGCTGGTCGACGTCGACGGAGTGTCGACCATCTCGATGGAGGATTTCGCGGTAGCCCTGCTCGACGAGGCGGAGCGCCCGGTTCACCGACGTGCGCGCTTCACGGTGGCGGCGTCCTAATTCGCCCAGGTGTCATTGTTTCTGGTGACGAATCGGTAAGGAACCGGTAACGGTGATGTGATCTCTGCCGATACTGGGACCGACCGCACTGAGTGGTCGGTTTTCAGTAGGAGGCTCGATCGATGAGGTGCCGCGGCGCGGTCTCGGCGTTGGTGGCGGTGCTCGTCGCCGTGGGTTCGACAGTGCTCGGCGCGGGCGGCGTCGGTGCGCAGGCGCCGGAATCCGGTGCCGTGGTGACGAATCGGGCGGTCGCTGTCGACGGGTCGCGGGCCGAGGTGACCTCGGTCGACGGGCGCCAGGTGACGGTGCGGATCTTCTCGGCGGCCATGGCGCGCGAGGTCTGGGTGAAGGTGCAGCGACCCGTGGACACCTCGGTGCCGCGGCCGTCGCTGTATCTGGTGAACGGCGCCGGTGGCGGCGAGGACACCGCGACCTGGGAACAGAACACCGATGTCGTGGACTTCCTGGCAGCCAAGGACGTCAATGTCGTCATGCCGGTGGGCGGTGCGTGGAGCTACTACACCGACTGGCGCGAACCGGATCCCAGGCTGGGCGTGAACAAGTGGCGCACCTTCTTCCTCGACGAGCTGCCCGCGCTCGTCGACACGATGTTCGAGACGACCGGACGGAACGCGATCGCCGCGAATTCCATGACGGTCACCTCGGTGCTGCAGCTCGCGATCGCGAAACCTGGCCTGTTCCAGTCGGTCGCGGCCTACAGCGGCTGCGCGCAGATCAGCGACCCGGTGGGCAGACAGTTCGTGAACGTCGTCGTCGGCACCGGTGGCGGCGACGCGTCGAACATGTACGGCCCGCCCGGGGACCCGGAGTGGGTCGCCAACGATCCCGTCGTCAATGCCGAGGGTTTGCGCGGCACCAAGCTCTACATCTCCAACGGCAACGGCCTGCCCGGCGAGCACGACACGCTCGGCGACCCGCACCTGGTCACGTGGGGGCCGGTCGGCCTGGCCAACCAGATCGTGGTCGGCGGCGTGATCGAGGCCGCGACCGGCTGGTGCACCAAGAACCTGCAGGACCGGCTCGCCGAGCTCGACATTCCCGCCACCTTCGACGTGTCGACCCAGGGCACCCATTCGTGGGGCTACTGGCAGAAGGCGTTCAAGAACTCCTGGCCGCTGCTGGCCGAGGGGATGGCGATTCCCGCCTGATCAGCGCAGGTCGAACAGCGCGACCGCGTTGTCGTGGCACACCTTGCGCAGCCAGTCCGGCCCGAGGTCCAGCCGCTCGAGCGCCTGGACGGCCTCGGCGTACGGGTAGGGGATGTTGGGGAAGTCGCTGCCGAACAGAATGCGATCGGCGAAGCGGCGCAGCCGTTCCCGCTCGGCGGGCGGGAACGGCGCCCCGCCTTCGCTGAAGTCGGTCCACACCATCGTCGTGTCGAGGTGCAGCCGCGGGTACTGCTCGGCCAGGTCGAGGAACTCGCTGTACTCGGGGGTGCCCATGTGCGCGATGATCAGCCGCAGCGCCGGAAAGCGGCGCAGCAGTTCGGCAATGGGCGCAGGACCGGTGAATTCGCCGGGGGCCGGCCCGGATCCGCAGTGGATGAGCACGGGCACACCGGTCTCGGCGAGGATCGCCCACACGGGGTCGAGCAGTGGGTCCAGCGGTGAGAACGCGCCGACCTGGATGTGCACCTTGAAAACTCGCGCGCCGCCTTCGATCGCGGCGCGGACGTACCCGGGCGCCTCCGGTTCGGGGTAGAACGTGGCGGTGTGCAGGCAGTCGGGTGTGCGGGCGGCGAACTCGGCGGTCCACTCGTTGAGCCAGGCGGCCATCTGCGGCTTGTGCGGGTACACGAGCGAGGTGAACGCGCGGACGCCGAAGTCGCGCAAGGTCTTCAGCCGCACCTGTTCGTCGTCGCGGTAGGTGATCGGCCACGGACGGCCGGTCAGCGGGCCGACCTGGTCGAAGTACGCCCACACCTTCTGCATGACCTGGTCGGGCATGAAGTGGGTGTGCACGTCGACGATCGCGGGCAGCTCGAGGCGGCGGCGGAAGTCGGCGAGATAGGCGGCGGTATCGACGGTCACGAGGGCGGCTCCGGGTACAGGCGACGGGCGAAGGCGCCGACGCGGGTGACGAGACGTTCGAAGAAGACGGCGGGGTCGGTGCCGATCACGATGTCGGCGTTGGGTTCCCTGCCCCACATGCCCGCCCAGTCGGCGACGGTGGTGGCCCGGGTGATGGTGCCCGCCAGTTCGACGTCGACGGTGGCGGGGCGGGTCAGCACCAGAGCCGGGTCCAGCGCGACCGCCGCCGCGAACGGATCATGCATGTGCGCGAGGTAGCCCAGGTCGTACAGATGGTGGAAGTCGAAGTAGAACCGCACCGCGTCGACGAGATACCGGATGATCGGATTGCTTGCCGCCGAACGCCATTCGGGGGCATCGCCCGCGGCGACCCGTTCGATCGGCGTGCTGTGCGCGGCCTCGGCCAGCTGGACCAGGTGCTCGGGCCGCATCTCGATGGACTCGGTGATGTCGAGCGCGCACACCAGCGGCCTGCGATCCGGCGCCGCCGCCGAGAACGCGTCGAAGACCTCCTTGGCCGCCTCGGGGTCGACGTGGATGTTCCACTCGTTGGTCGGCGTGGTGTTGCCCGGATGGTTGAACGCGCCGCCCATGATCACCAGGCGTCGCAGCAGCCGGGGCAGTTCGGGTTCGATGCGCAGGGCCAGCGCGAGATTGGTCAGCGGGCCGGTGCACAGGCCGATCGCCGAGCCGGGGTTCGCGCGAGCCAGGTCCACCCACATCTGCGCCGCCGACCGGTCCGACAGCGGACGTGTCGAGACGGGCAGCTCGGCATAACCGAGGCCCTGCGGGCCGTGCGTGTCCTCGGTGGTGCGCAGTGGCACGGCCAGCGGTCCGTCCGCGCCCGCGGCCACCTCGATCTCGTCGGCGTCGGCAAGATCGAGCAGGGCGAGGGTGCTCGCGGCCACCTGCGCGGTCGGCACATTGCCCGCGGTCGCGGCGATCCCGATGATCCGCGCCTCCGGTGACGCCAGCAGATACAGCAACGCCAGCGAATCGTCGATTCCGGTATCGACATCGAGGATGATCTGCTGTGCCACAGGTCGAGCGTAGCCGCGGCGGTAGGCCCGGATCCCGCGGGAGGTCCGGGCCGGGCGATCAGTAGGTCGGCAGGGTGAACTCCTCGGTGTGGCCGAAGAAGATCTTCTTCGTGATCGGCCGCATCGGACGCGACATCATCATCCGCACATTCACCTTCGACAGGCTGGTCATCAGCTTGGTGCGCGGAAGCATCATCGCGATACCGCCGCCGGGAATCTCCTTGGCCTTGGCCAGGAACGGCGTGATCGCGTCCTGATAGCGCCGCAGGGCACCGTGCGGGTCCGCCGGCGTGGCGGCGATCTCGGCCGCGAGCACGTAGGCGCCGACCACAGCCATCGCGGTGCCCATGCCGGTCATGGGGGAGCCGCAGTAGCCCGCGTCGCCGACCAGCGTGACACGGCCGACGGCCAGGTCGGGCACGTCGACGCGGGCGAGCTCGTCGAAGTAGAAGTCGGCGGTGGTCTCCATGGCGGCGAGAACCGCGGGCGCGTGCCACCCGGCCTCGCCGATGGCCCGGCGGATCAGGGCACGCTGGGCGTCGGGGTCGCGACGCAGCGCGGGGTCGGCGTCGGTGCGGATGGTGATGATCGCCTTGGCGGTCGCCGGGTCGCCGTCGGGGCGGATACCGAGCATGGCGCCGGGTACCAGGCGCATGCCGAACCAGCCGGGCTCCACGTTGGGCGGGGTCGGCATCGTGAAGAACGCGCCGTAACCGCCGAGATTGGTGCTGAACTGCTCCTCCGGGCCGAAGACGAGCCTGCGTGTCGCCGAGTGCACGCCGTCGGCACCGATCACCAGGTCGAAACGTTCGGTGCGGCCCGAGGCGAAGGTGACCGCGACGCCGGTGTCGTCCTGCTCGATCTGTTCGATCCACTCGCCGTAGCGGTAGTCGAGGTCGCCGTCGTCGGCGGTCGCCAGCGCGTCGAGCAGGACCTGGTTGAGGTCGCCACGGGTGATCTCGATTTCGGCGACCGCGCCTTGGCCGTCGAAATCCTCCATCGCCATGCGGGCGTAGACGCGGCCGTCGCCGTCGATGTAGGACATGCCGCGCTCGTCGAGCTGATACTTGCGGATGCCCTCCATCAGGCCCATCCGCTCGGCCGCTTCCCGGCTCGGTCCACGCAGATCCACGGCCTGGCCGCCGGGGCGGGGGACAGTCGCCCGCTCGACGACCGTGGTGCGAATGCCGCTGCGCAGCAGCTGAAGTGCGACCGCGTTGCCCGCGATACCGCCGCCGGAGACCAGAACGTGCAGGGAGCTGGTGGTGGTCATGGTGTTTCCCGTCTGGAGAACGAATGTCTTAGACATATGTCTAACATTTGGGTTGCACGTATGTCTAGTACAAATGTCTAAGACGGTCGGGTAGTCTCGCGGCATGGGTAATCGAGAAGACCTACTGGCGGGGGCGCGCAAGGTCATTCTGGAACGCGGTGTGGCCAAGGCGACCGCGCGCGATATCGCCGCGGCCGCGGGGGTGAGTCTGGCCGCGATCGGCTATCACTTCGGGTCCAAGGAACGGCTGGTCACCGAGGCGCTGAGCGAGGCGCTCGGCAATGCGATCGGTGACGCGATGGAGGAGTTGATCGACGCGGGCGCAGGTACATCGCCGCTGGCCGGCCTGACCCGGCTGTGGAACGGAATGCCCGCGGTGTTCGCCGACAACCACGAGGCGATGCTGGCCAGTCTGGAGAACATCGTGCGGATCGTGCGCTCCGACGAGGCACGTGCCCAGCTCGGTGACCAGTTGTCGCGTGCCTATACCGATCTCGCGGCGAATCTGCGCGCGGCGCACCCGGAACTCGACGAGGCGCAGGCCGACGCGATCGGTCGGTTGTACTTCGTCCTCGTGCAGGGCCTGGGTGTGCTGTGGTTGCTGAATCCGGGTGAAGCCGTGGCCGACGGTGATCAGCTGGCGGTGGCGGTGCGCGCGCTCGCGGGGCGCTGAGACCGTCTGCCCGGTCAGGACCTGCGCGACAGGTCAGGTGCGCTGGTCCGGTAGCTCTATCCAGAACGGCTGCGCGGACCCGTAGGGCGGTGCGGGCCAGCGGAAGTCGTCGTACCCGGCGAATGCCGGTGCGGCAGTGACCAGTTCGCCGTGGGTGACCGTCGCTGTCTGGTCGGGCGTCGCCGCGGGAGGGTGACCAGGGTCGCGATCGCCCGCCAGGAGCCAGGAAGCGGTGCGGGCCAACGAGACTCGTACGTCGCGACCTGCTCCGTCGTCGGCTCGCGCCAGCAGTGCGTCCAGGATGCCCGCGGCGAGGAGATACCCGGAGCCGTGGTCGAGCGCCTGTGCGGGCAACGCACCCGGGCGATCCGGGGAACCTTCGAGCAGCGAAATACCCGACGCCGCTTGGACGATGCTGTCGAAACCACGCCTGCCTGCCCACGGGCCGGCTGTGCCCCACGCCGAGACGGACGCGTCGATGAGATCGGGGCGCGTCACCCGCACGCCTGCCGCGGCGAGCGCACCGGGCCGGTAGCCCGTCACCAACACGTCGGCGGCGGACAGGAGGTCCTCGAATGTCGCGAGGTCGGTGCGCAGATTGAGCAGGGTCGACCGTTTGCCTTGGCAGGTGTCGGCGAATTGCCAGTCGATTTCGGGCAGCTGTGGCGGATCGACGCGGAGCACATCGGCACCCAACAGCGCGAGGGTGCGGGTCGTGACGGGCCCGGCCAGGACCCTGGTCAGGTCGAGAACTCGGGCGCCACGCAACGGGTGTTCGGCGGTGGGGCGCCACGTAGACGGGTTGGAATGCGCTGTATTCGGCAGTGCGACGGCGTTGGCGCGCCGATCGACTGTGACCAGCGGACCCGCTGCGGCCGCCCGGCCCATGGGACTGCCTGCCCATTCGGCCTCGGTGCGGATACGCACGGCGATCGCACCCGCGGCGGCCGCCACCTCCTCGACCTCGGCCGCGGGCACGGCGGCCAACCGGGCGGCGAATTGCGCGGCCTCGGCCGACGGGGGCAGGCCGAGGGCATGGATCAGGCGGTCGCGATGGTGCGGATAGTTGGCATGGGTGCGCACCCACCCGTCGGCGGTGCGGAAGAAGCCGGACAACTCGGCGAAGATCGACGGCGCGCTGCCGCCGCGGCGAAACAGCCGCTCGCTGGAGAACGCCGCGCCGATCCGGGCCGGATCGAGGGCAGAGGGCCTGCTCGGCAGGCCATGCGCTGCACGGATCCGGTTCGCGGCCGTGCCGACCGCCGCCACCGAGCCCGCGGCCAAGGCCCACACCGGTAGCGTGGCCGCGAGCCGGTCACCCGGATCCGGCTCGTCGGCCCCGGCCGATGCCGCGAGTCCGAGCCCGGTCTCGTAGGCGTGCACGAGTTGCTGCGCGGTGGTCACCTCGACCAGCCTAACCGCGGCGATCATGGTGAAGGAGGGTGAGGTGGGCGTGAATACGGCTGCGACGGAATGGGTTCGGATACTGCGACCGGATCAGGCGCCGCGCAGGCAACTGGTCTGCCTGCCGCCGGGCGGTGGCTCGGCCGCCTTCTACCGCGAACTGGCTCGGCACATCGGACCAGGGGTCGACGTCGCCGCCGTGCAATACCCGGGCCGCCAGGATCGGCTCGGCGATCCGATGATCACCGACCTGCACCAGCTCGCCGACCGGATCGCCGCGGACCTGCTGCGGCAGCCGAGCCGGCCGCGCGCGCTGTTCGGGCACAGTATGGGCGCGACCGTGGCCTACGAGACCGCACGGCGGCTCGCCACGGCGGGTCAGCCGGTGGATCAGCTCATCGTCTCCGGCCGTCCCGCACCGGCATTCGTCGAGAACGGGCGACTGCACCAGGGCTCCGACGCCGCACTCATCGACGATCTCGAGCGTCTGGCCACCGACCCCGCGCCGGTGCGGTTGCTGCGCACCGAGCCGGGCCTGGCCGACCTGGTGCTGCCCGCCGTGCGCGCCGACTACCAGGCCGTCGAGACCTACCGGCACCAGCCGGGAACCCAGCTGAGCTGCCCGGTCGTCGCACTGGTCAGTACCGAGGACCCGACGACGACCCTCGCGCAGGCCGAACAGTGGCGCACCGTCACCGACGGGCCGTTCAGCATCCGCACGTTCCCCGGCGGGCACTTCTACCTCGACGAACAGCCCGCCGAGGTGGCGCGGGAGATCACACGGCACCTGAACTGAACCGGCGGTGCCGCTGGTGCAGGCGCACATAGCCGATCCAGGACACGAGCACCGCCGCCGCCGCGAATGCCCGTATCAATCCCAGCGCGCTGTCGGGATAGATCACCCCGGTCAGATAGTGGTCGATGAAACCGCTCGCAGGCAGCTCGGCGACCGCGGCCTGCCTGCGCGCCCAGTTCTCGGCATGGGTCAGCGGGCAGTCGAAGCCGATCAGGATCGTGGCGAACCCCCACGACGCGGCCAGCAGATGCAGGCCGATCGTGCGTGGCCACCGCCACGCGAGAAAACCGCCGGCGACCACGTACGCGATGAACGCGACGTGGGTGACGGCGATGATATCGGCCAACACCCGGAACGGCACCTATTCAGAATAGGTATCCGATCGGCGACCGGAATCATGATCAACATTCCGGTTCGGCATCGCTTGGGTCGCGGCTACCAGGGGGAGGGCTGGTAGTCCTTGAGGAAGCAGCCGTACAGGTCGACGCCGTTCTCACCCTGCACAATCGGGTCGTACACGCGGGCGGCGCCGTCGACCAGGTCCAGCGGCGCGTGGAAGCCCTCTTCGGCCAGGCGCACCTTCGTGTAGTGCGGGCGCTCGTCGGTGATCCAGCCGGTGTCGACCGCGGTCATCAGAATCGAGTCGGCCTCGAACATCTCCAGCGCGCTGGTGCGGGTCAGCATGTTCAGCGCGGCCTTGGCCATGTTCGTGTGCGGGTGGCCCGGCCCCTTGTAGCCGCGGCTGAACTGGCCTTCCATCGCCGAGACATTCACCACGTACTTGCGGCGGCCCGCCGCGGCGGCCATCGCCGGACGCAACCGCGACACCAGGATGAACGGCGCGACCGAATTGCACAGCTGCACTTCCAGCAGCTCGGTGGCGTCCACCTCGGCGACGGTCTGCACCCAGCTGTTGGTGTGCGCGAGATCCGGGACGAGGCCGCCCGCGTCGATCGCCACGCCCGCCGCGATCCGCTCCGGGGTGGCCGAGCCCGCGACCAGCGCCAGCTCGGCGACATCGGCGGCGGACAGCGACGGCGTCAGCGAGGCGGTCAGCGCGGTCGGGTGGGCCTGCATCGTCTTGCCGAAGGTGACCATCTCCGGCAGCACGCCGGCGGGCAGCGGCGCGGTCTCGGCGTCGACCAGGGCGCTGTAGGCGCCTGCCGAGCGGCGCACGGTCTGGGCGGCGTTGTTGATCAGGATGTCGAGCGGGCCTTGCGCGGCGACGTCCTCGGCCAATGCGACGACCTGCGCCGGATCACGCAGATCGATGCCGACGATGCGCAGCCGGTGCAGCCAGTCGGCGCTGTCCTCCATCGCGGCGAAGCGGCGGATCGCGTCGTTGGGGAAGCGGGTGGTGATCGTAGTGTGCGCGCCGTCGCGCAGCAGCCGCAGCGCGATGTACATGCCGATCTTGGCGCGGCCACCGGTGAGCAGGGCACGCTTGCCGGTCAGGTCGGTGCGGGCGTCGCGCTTGGCGTGGCTCGCGGCCGCGCACTCGGGGCACAGCTGGTGGTAGAACGCGTCGACCTGGATGTAGCGCTGCTTGCAGATGTAGCAGGGACGCGCACGCAGCAACGTGCCGGCGCTCGCTCCGGTGGTGGCCGAGCTGATCGGGATGCCCGCGGTCTCGTCGTCGATGCGCTGGGGCGAGCCGGTGGCCGTTGCCGCGATGACCGCGCGGTCGGCGGTGGCGACCTGCTCCCTTGCCTCGATGCGTCGGCGCTGCTTGAGCTTTTTGAACATGTGCCCGACGGCGCGCTGCACCGCGATCGAATCGGGGTGTTCCTTCTCCAGCTGCCCGGCTCGTTCCAATACCCGCAGACAGGTCGCCAACTCGTCCGGATCGATCATGTTCTCGGTCATCGGGGAGTGCGGCATTCCTTCGTGCGGGAGCGGGGGACGACACTTATTGTCGCATTGGCCGCTCGCCGGACCCGCTGGGTATCGTGGTGCACCGCTGCCGCAACCGCGCGGCGGCCACCGAACCCGACGGAGCAGCCCGATTTCCCCGCTCGACACCGACACCGCAGACGCGCCGCGCAGGCGCAGGCTCGAACCCGACGAGCGACGCGCGCAGATCCTGGCCTGTGCCATCGACATGTTCGGTGAACGGCCCTACGCGGCGGTGTCGACCGCGGAACTGGCCCAGCGCGCCGGTGTCGCCCGCGGGCTGATCAACCACTATTTCGGCAACAAGCGCGACCTGTACCTGGCGGTCGTGCGCCGGATGGTGACGCTGCCGCGCCCGGACAAGGTGTCCATCCCCGAGGGCACGCCGGGCGAACGGGTCGACGCGATCGTCACCTGGCTGCTCGACACCATCGCCGAACACGGCACCACCTGGGTGAAGGTCACCAGTCACGAGGGTGTCGGTGACGATCCCGAGGTGCAGCAGATCCTCGACCAGGCCGACGACGCCGCCGCCGAACGCATGCTGGTGATGATCGGGCGCCCCGATGTGGCCGACAGCGCACAATTGCGCGCGCTGGTCCTCGCCTACGCGGGGCTGGTGAAGGTGGCCGGGCGCGAATGGATCACCCGCGGCACGCTGACCAGGGATCAGGTGCACCGTCTGCTCGCCGACACCCTGCTCACCGTCATCACCGAGACGATGCCGAGCGTGGAACCGCGGCCGGGCGTGGCCGGCTAGGAACCGAGCCTGCGCTGGGCGGGATGGGGGACCGCGATCTCCCTGGCGCCGTAGCGCTGCGGGTCGATATGCCCCGGCGCGTGCCCGCTGCGCCCGTAGAGCTGCTCGATCCGCTCCTCCCGGTGATGCTCGAACAGCAGCGCCGCGGCGCCACCGAGGAGGAATACCCCCGTGGCGACGCCCGCGAGCACCGCGTACCCGGCATACCCCGATCCCGCGGCGACAAGGGTGCAGGCGAGGCTGATGACGCCGATCGCGCACGCGATGATGCCGGGAACGTTGTAGTCGTCGGCGAGCAGGTCGCCGGCTTGGGCATGCCAGCCGGGCTCGTCTGCCGAAATGGTGCTGCCGGGCATGGGGTCCTCCTCGCGAGCTCGAAATGCGCGCACTGGTACCTGTGACCAGCATGGACCCGAAGCGGGTGACGAGGCAAAGGGTTTGCCGGTTCGTTACCGGTATCCATCCCCCTTGATCCGGTGCGGACCGCACATGAGCGCATTTGCCGTTTGCGCTGACCGACAGGCTCGAAGTCCCTATCCTCGTCGCAAACCCGGCGTTGCAAGTTTGTTATGTTTCCGCGCCGGGGGGATCGGAGAGGGACCCGGGGTTGATGGCACGGTACGACGAATGGGACGACGACCCCGAGGAGGAAACCGAGGATCGGCGCTGGAACGGCCAGCGCTGGCCGCACGCGACGCCGGCGGACGGTGGCCAGGGTCATGGCCGCGGTGACCAGCCGCGGGTGAACCCGTACGCGATGATCGCGCTCGCCGCCGCGCTGGTGCTGCTGTTCCCGATCGCGATCGTGTTCGGGCTGCTGTCGTTCGGGCATCCGCGGGGGCGGGGAATGGCGCTATTCGCGCTGCTGCTGGGAATCGCGGAGGTGGCCGCTGTCGCGGCGGTCGGGCTCGTCGCGTTCGGCGGGCTGGAGATCGAGGTGCCGACGCTGGCCAAGACAACGACAACGGCCTCGGTGACAACGACGACGCTGCCGTCGCAGGGCGCGCCGACGGCGACCGGGACCGTTCCGGCGGTGAGCCCGTCGGGCGGCGTCGTCGAGAAGGGCACACCCTGTTCGGCCGACCGGGCGGGACTGCTCGGGGTGGCGGCAGACGGTGCGACCCTGCTGTGCCTGCAGGCCGACGGCAACTACACCTGGTCGGGCCCGTTCAAGGTGTCCGGGTCCTACTACACCGCGGGTGAGCGCTGCGATCCGACGGTCGACAAATCGGGGCGCACCTCCGACAACCACGCGCTGGTCTGCGAGGGCAAGGCAGGCACCGGCAGCTGGGTGCCCTGGACCGAGGAATAGGTCTCAGTCGGCCTTCTTGGCCCGGCTCGGTTGCACCCGCGGCGGCTCGTTCGGCATCTTCGGATACTGCGGCGGCCACGGTGCGTCCATCAGACCGTCGGCCATGTCGCGTTCCGACATCGCCAGCAGCGGTTCGATCGATTGCGGCGTGCGATCGGCCCACGGGTCGCCCAGTTCGGCGAGCCGGGCAGGGACGGTCGCGAGGGTGAGCTCGTCGGGGACGACGGTGTCGAGTTCGGACCAGGTGATCGGAGTCGAGACCTGCCCGCCGACCTTGGGACGAACCGACCAGGCGCCGAACACCGTCTTGTGCGGCGCGTTCTGGTTGAAGTCGACGAACACGCGAGAGCCGCGTTCCTCCTTCCACCACTGCGCGGTGATCTCCTCGGGATGCCTGCGCTCGAGTTCCCTCGCCAGCGCCACGGCGGCCGCGCGCACCTGGTAGCCGTCCCAGCGGGGCTCGAGTGTGGCGTAGATATGCAGCCCGCGCGAACCCGAGGTCTTGATCCGGCAGTCGATGCCGAGTTCGCTCAGCAGGTCGCGGGTGAGCACGGCCGCGCGGCGCAGATCGTCGAAACCGATGCCTGGCGAGGGATCGAGGTCGATCCGCAGCTCGTCGGCGATCGTCAGATCGGGCACGTGATTGGGCCAGACGTGGAAGCCGAGGCAGCCCTGATTGACCGCCCACAGGATGTGCGCGAGGTCGTGCGCGACCAGCGCGTCGCTGGTGGTGCCGTTGGGGGTGGACACTTCGACGGTCTGCAGCCACTCCGGCGCCGACTTGGGGACCCGCTTCTGGAACCACGATTTGCCCGAAGCGCCGTCGGGATAGCGTTCCAGCAGCAGCGGCCTGCCCCCGATCACGTCGAGCAGCGGGTCGGCCACGGCCTGGTAGTAGCGGACCAGCTCGAGTTTCGTCTCGCCGCGCTTGCTGAAATAGACCTTGTCCGGGTTGCTGATCGACAGTGTGCGGCCGTCGGCCTCGACGTCGACGGCCGCGCTCATCGCTGCGCTCCGAAGATCGCGTCCAGCTCGGCCGGGGCGACCTCGTCGAGCTGGGCGTAGGTGCACGAGTCGGGGGTGCGGTCGGCGCGGAATCGGACCAGCCGCCCGCCGTGACGGAAGCGTCCCGATTGGACGTGCTCGTAGCGCACCTCGGCGACCAGCTCCGGCCGCAACGGTTCCCACGAGAGGTCTTTGCCGCCGGTCCAGCGACTCACCCCGCCGGGCATCTTGCCGTCCGCGCCGGCCTGGGCGACCGCGTCGGCCCAGTTGCGCCACGGATGATTGTCGAGCGCGTTCTCCCGCAGCGGCGCCAGCTCGCCGAGCAGTTCGCGCCGCCGGGCCGCGGTGAAGCTCGAGGCGACCCCGACATGGTTCAGGTTGCCCTTGTCGTCGAACAGGCCGAGCAGCAGCGACCCGACCCCTTCGCCGTCCTTGTGCAGCCGGTACCCGGCGACCACGCAGTCGGCGGTGCGTTCGTGCTTGATCTTGAGCATCACCCGCTTGTCCTGCAGGTAGGGCAGATCGTCGGCCTTGGCCATCACCCCGTCGAAGCCCGCGCCCTCGAAGCGGGTGAACCAGTCCTGCGCGACATCGGGATCGTGGGTGATCGGCGTCAGGTGGATCCGCCCCGGCGCGGCATCGAGCAGGGAGTCGAGTTCGCGCCTGCGCTCGGTGAACGGCTCCTTCGTCAGGTCGCGATCGCCGAGGGCGAGCAGATCGAATGCCACGAAACTGGCCGGTGTCTCCACGGCCAGCTTGTTCACCCGCGACGCCGCCGGATGCAGCCGCTGCTGCAAGGTGTCGAAATCCAGGCCCTGATCGGTGACGACCACGATCTCCCCGTCGATGACACAGCGCTGCGGCAGTGCGGCTTTCAGCAGCTCGGCCAGTTCGGGGAAGTACCGGGTGAGCGGGCGGTCGTTGCGGGAACCCAATTCGATCTCGTCGCCGTCGCGGAACACGATGCAGCGGAATCCGTCCCACTTCGGTTCGTAGGCGAGCCCTGGTTCGCGGGGCAGCGACGGCGTCGACTTGGCCAGCATCGGGCGCACAGGCGGCATCACCGGTAGATCCATCCGATCCTCCTCGCGAGTGGGTTCACCCGTGTCGACGGCGCGAGCGCACCCGATTCATCGGTGCGGGTTCGATCGTAGGGCGGCCCACCGACATCGCGCGGATATCGAGCGCGGCGGTGTCGCGGTCAGCTGTCGAGCCAGCCGTGCTCGTCGGCGAAGAGGGTGAAGCGGTCGCGGATGGTGATGATCTCGGCCGCGGTCAGCGCGGGCGAGGCTTCCAGCAGCAGTTCGGTGATCTGCCTGCGCAGCTCGTCGGCGCCGAGGCGATCGCCTGCCGCGCGGTCCTTGCGCGATTTCGGCGGCGGCGCGGCGTGGCCCACCGCGGTCAGATTGATCGCCTTGGGGCCACGATCGCCCTCGGTGACGTCGAATTCGAACAGCCTGCCCTGGCGCAGCTCGTCCTCGTCGAGCCCGATGTCGTTGACGTGGACGAACACATCGGGTCCGCCGTCGTCGGGCCGGATGAACCCGAAACCCCGTGACCCGTCGAACGACACCAATTTCCCGATGGACACCAACCAGCTCCTCGCTCCGCTTCCCGAGGCCACTCTAACGCGGCTTTTGGGCGTTTTTCCCGGAAAGTGGACAGACGCGACATCTCCGACGCCGGCCCGCGGCCGGACCGACCGGGCATGGTCACAATCCGGCAACTGTTCGTTCACATCGCCTCGTTAGCGTTCCGAATCTGTTCGGTACGGGAGTGGAGGTTGTGACGAGTGTTCGACCCCGGGTCGGGGATGAGGTCGGGGGGAAACGATGCCGGGCGCGGCATCCTGACGGCACCGTCGCGTGCTGTGTCCGAGCCGGTGTGTTTCCGGCCGCCCGCGCAGCCGGTAGCAGTGCTGGCGCCGCGACCACGCCCAGCGCACGTGCCGCTGGCGCCCGCCCAGGAACGGATGTGGCACGCCGCCCGGCTCGGCCGGTCCGCGGACTGGAACGTCGCCCGCGCCATCCGGCTGCGCGGTGCCGCCGTCGATGTGACCGCGCTACGGTCCGCGCTCGAATGCCTGGTCGCCCGGCACGAACCGCTGCGGACCACCTACCCGGCGACCGATCGTGGCCCTGCCCAGCGGGTCGTCGAGCCCGCTGACGTCGAGCTCGACGTGACCGAATGCGCTGTCACCGACGCCGAACTCGACACCGCGGTGGCCGCACTGGCCGCGCGCCCCTTCGATCTCACCCGCGATCTGCCGGTGCGGGCGCGGCTGTTCGTGCTCGGCCCCGACGATGTGGTGCTCGCGCTGGTCGTGCACCACATCTCGGTCGACGGCCGGTCGATGGGCCCGCTGATCCGCGACCTCGTCACCGCCTATCCGGCCTGCCGCGGCGGCGGTGCCCCGGAGTGGTCGCCGCTGCCGGTCAGTTACACCGACTACACGCTGTGGAAGCACGCCCAGCTGGGCGAGTTCACCGACGAGTGGAGCCGCGCGACCCATCAGCTGCGGTACTGGGCCAACGCGCTGGCCGGTCGTCCCGCGCTGCTCGATCTGCCTGCGCGGGAACTACAGTCACCGCCGATCGACCCGGCCGCAGGCGCGCTGCTGCCGATTTCGTTCGACCCGCGGACCCACGCCGGTCTGCTGCGGCTGGCCCAGGACGGACGGGCCAGCCTGTTCATGGTCTTGCAGGCCGCTTTCGCGGTGACCGTCGGTGCGTTCGCGCGCAGCGCCGATGTCACGGTCGCCACCGCGGTGTCGGGCCGCGACCACCGCCTGCTCGACGACCTCGTCGGCAACTTCTCCGACGACGTGCTGATGCGGGTGCGCCTGGACCGCGCGGGCGATGTCGACGAGCTGATCGACCAGGTGCGCCGCGTCGCGCTCGCCGCCTACGCACACCCCGACACCCCCAACCCCCGCCTGAAGCGCTGCCTCCTCCAGGACGCCGCCCTGCCCCTGTTCCAGGCGACGCTGATCCTGCAGCGCAGCCCTGCCGCGCGCAGCACTGCCGAACCCGCTCCCGCGCCAGGCATCTCGATCACCGAGGTGCCGACCGGCGTGGTCAGGGCCAAGCACGATCTCGAGTTCGGCCTGACCGATCACTACGATCCGCACGGCGCCCCCGCGGGGATCGATGGCTCGTTCATCTACCCGATCGCCCGGTTCGACGAGGAGACAGCGCAACGGTTCGTCGCCCGGTTCCTGGCAGTCGTCGGCTTGCTCGCCGACGGCTATCGCGGCCCGCTGCCTGCCCTGCTGGCGACCGTGGGACGGCGCAGCCCGCTCTCGACCGCCCGCCGGGCAGCGCGCGTGCTGGTGTGATCAGCCGCCGCGTTCGAGCGGATAGCCCGCGTCGCGCCAGGCGACGATGCCACCCGCGAGGCTGAACGCGTCATAGCCCGCGCGGTGGGCCAGTGCGGCGAAGCGCAGCGAGGTCTCACCCACCGGGCACACGAACACGACCGGTCGTGATCGGGGAAACGGCACGCCCTGGGCGAGCATCTCGTCGAGCTGGTCGTCGCGGATATTGAGCGCGCCGGGCACGTGCCCGACCCGATAGGCCATGGCGCCACGGGTATCCACGACGGTGGGACGCCCGGTGCGGTCGAGCTCCGCCAGCGCGGCGGGGGTGAGCGTCGGGGCGGCGGCGGTGTCGTCGGGGCCGGGTGCGGCCGGTGCGGCGGACTTGCCGAACAGCTCGGGCCTGCGCTTGGCGAAGTAGGACAGGTACGGCTCCAGCCGGTCGCAGACGATGAGGACCGCGACCAGCGGCCGGTCGGCCGGGCGGGGCGCGTCGGCCAGGGTGCGCAGGGCGGCGGCGTAGCCGGCGCCGCTGGTCGGCCCGGCCAGTACGCCGTAGCCGCGCACCAGCTCGAGGGTGGCCTCGATGGCGGCAGCGGAGTCGACGGTGACGATGTCGTCGTAGAAATCGGGCCGGAACAGCCCGACATCCCACATCTCGCGTTCGGAGCGGATGCCGGGGATGAAGTCGAACCGGTCCGACACCACCCCGATCGTGCGCAGCGCAGGATGCCGGGCGAGCAGCGCGGTGGCGGTGCCACGGGTGGAGCCGCTGGTGCCGAGGCCACCGACGAGATAGTCCAGGTGCGCGATCCCCGCCTCGGCGAGATCGGTGGCGATCTCGGTACCGGTACCGTCGAGATGCGCCTCGACATTGCGGTCGTTGGTGTACTGCGACGGATGGAACCACCGGCCGGGCGCCTGACCCGTGGTCTGCGCGATGACCGCCGAGACATCGTCGGCCGCATGGGGATCGGGGCATTCGGACAGGCCGGGCAGTTCCACGATCTCGGTGCCGAGCAGCTGCAGCAGCTGCCTGACCTCGGTCACCCTGATCCGGTTGGTGACCGCGCGCAGCGGAATGCCGTGCAGCGCGCCGAGCACCCGCAACGCCTTGGCGGTGTTGCCGCTGGAGGCTTCGATGAACGACTGCCCGTCCGCGGCGATCCGCTCCAGGTCGGCGCGGATCATCGCCCAGGCGACCCGGTCCTTGACCGAGCCGAACGGATTGTGCGACTCCAGTTTCGCGTACAGGTCGACATCGGCGAGCCCATGGACCGCCGGGTCCAGGCGCAGCAGGGGAGTGTTGCCGATCAGCTCGGTGATGTGGGTGTAGACCATCACCGCACCTCGGGCCGATAGTCCGCGTCGGGGCACAGGTCGAACTCGCCGTCCCGGTGCAGCACAGCGACTTTCGCCGGCGCCGGGTGCATGCTGGCCCGCGCCGCGGACAGGTCCATGTGATAGGCGGCCGTATTGGCGAACGCGACCGGATCGCCCGGTGCGGGCACTCCGGCGAGCCGCACCTGCCGTTGCGTGATCAGATCCCGCTCCAAGCACAGGTGACCGGCGAAATACACCCCGACGGCGGCGGATACCGCGGGTTCGGCGAGCACGATCGGATCGATGAGCACCTCCTGGTCGGCGGCGGTGACCGTGTCGCGGCTCAGGTCCAGATGCACCAGCGTCGCCCCGTTGCCCGCGCGTTTGACGAATTCGACCTGGGCGAGGGTGATCCCGGCCTGATCGACCAGCGCCTTGCCGGGTTCGAGCCACAGCTCGAGCAGGTTGTCGGCGAGCACCCTGCTCAACGCCCGCCCGCCGTGCCCCGGCAAGGGCGCGCCGAGCAGATCGGCCAGGATCCCGGCGGCGGATTCGGTATTGGCGTACTTGTGGAACACCGGTCCGCCGTGGACCGCGCCGTCGGCCACGTGATAGCCGAAAGTATTGCTGCCCCAGTGCACTGCGCGGCCATGGCCGAGGAGTCCGGCGCGCAGCGCGTGATCGTAGGCGTCGTAGCCCGCGGCGTCGGCGGTGAACACCTGCCGCAGCCCGCCGCCGATGTCGAGCACCGTCGGCGTCAGATCGTGCCCGTACGCGCGCTCGACCAGGTCGAGGCACTCGGCGACCGCCTGGACGCGTTCCGCTGTGGCCGCGGTATCGAGGTGGAACGCGAAACCCAGCAGCCGCAGCCGATCCCGGTGGCGGGTCAGCAGGCCGAACGCTGCCCCGGCGTCACCGAGGTCGATCCCGAACCGGCTCGGGGAGCTACCGGGGAACCCCGAGATGCGCAGCAGCACAGACACACTGGTGCCCGGCTCGGCCAGCTCTGCCAGGGTCTCCAGTTCCCAGAGATTGTCGACATTGATCGTCACGCCCGCCGCGAGGGCGGACCGCAGCATCGCCGCGCCCTTGGGTCCGGTCACCTCGATCCGGTCGGCGGGAAACCCGGCGGCCTGCGCGGACAGCAGTTCCCGCGCGGAGGCCACGTCGACCGCGATGCCCGCCGCGGCGGCGGTGCCCGCGAACGCCGCGGAACGATTCACCTTGTGCGCGTAGCAGATCCGGTACCTGGTGGCCGCTCCGTCGAGTACGCCGCGCAATGCGGCCAGATTCGCGGTGAACACCTGCGGGAACACCAGATGCACCGGCGACCCGAACCGGTGCAGGGCCGCGCGCACCGCAGCCCGGTCGTCGAGGAACGCCGCGACCAACGGATGGAGCGCGGCGGGAACAGCCGGCGGCGGCGTCATCCCACCGCCGCGCCCGGCGCCTGCGCCTGCACGTCGTCCACCGGGTTGTAGCCGCCGTCGCGTAGGGCCTCGAACACGCGGAACCGATTGCGCGGACTGCGGATTCGGGCAATCACCCGCTTGGACTCCAGGTCGATCTCGACGACCGGGATGTCCATCGATTCGAGCAGCGCGGTGATCGTGCGGACACAGTGCTTGCAGCTCATGTCGGGGACATAGAAGACGCCGTCGTCCCCGAGCAGCGTACCGTCCGGCTCCGGCTCCGCGGTGTCCTCCACCACCTCCACCTTGCCCGCCAGCGCGGCGAACGTCTCGACGAACCGATCGACCACCGTCGCCAGGACGTGCACCGCCGCACCGTCGACCGCCTGCGGTGCGGCCGCCAGGCAGGCGGGCCGGGATTCGGCGGGCAGCAGCGCGTACTGGCGCGAGATCAGATCCAGATCGTCGTGGTACTTGGCGACGGCCGCCTCGACGTCGAGCCCCTCCTCGGTGGTGGCGCGGCGCATCACCGCGCGCGCGTCGCCGATGGTGGCGTCCTTCATCGCCCGCAGGACCGTGATGGAGTCGGCGGTGTAGCGCACGCTGCCGTCCGGCTGGGTGGCCAGCCGCACCGGGATCATCCCGCGCCGGAAGGTCGAGGCCTGCAACTCCCAGAACCAGCGGGTCGCCACCGCGGCGAAGATGCCGGAATCACGCATCCCCCTGGCGAATTCGACGATATCCCGGTAAGGGGTGTCGGCCGCGATGAGCCCGTGCTGGGTCAAGGCGCGCCCGGTGGCCTCCACCCCGACCCGGAAGATCTCGTGCGGATCGTGATCGGTGGTGGTGGCGGTCAGCACCGCGAGATCGGGTTCGGTCAGCACGGCCGACCGCTCGACCAGACCCGACGCCGCCAGCGAACGCCACAGCGCCAGCACGGTTTCCCTGGCCACCACCGCGAGCTCGGGCCCGGCGCCGCCGGTGTGGAAGTACCCGGTGTTGGGGATGCCCGCGCTGTCGGTCCAGGTGATGCGGTGGGTCGCGCTGGTCACCTGCTCCGGACGGCACGGACGCAGGAAGCGTTCCAGATACATCCGCTGGGACTGCGTCAGCGAGCTGCCCGGCTCAGGCCGTAACGCGGTGGCGCGAACAGTGATCCGGACCGCTGACGGGGCTTCGGCGACGGTGAAGAGCCCGGGGGCCGCCAGGCGGGCCAATACCCGGGACGCGGCGCGGCGGTCGTAGTGCGGCGCTGCAGGCATGCCCATCGGTGCTCCTCGGGTCGGGGTCAGGAAGTGTTCATCGCCCCTGGCCGGCGATACCGGCCACGCAGGCGACGAACCGATCGATCTCGTCGAGGGTGTTGTAGAGGTGGGTGCTCACCCGCACCGACCCGGCGTCGGGATCGGCCGACGGCACACAATGCGCCCCCGTGCGGACCAGGAAACCGGACTCGGCCAGCACGAACCCGAGATCGGTCGCGCCGATCCCGTCGAGGGTGAACGAAACGATCCCGTACCCCACCGCGCAGCGTGCGTGCGCGGGTCCCGGTAGGAAGTCCAGTCCGGGAATCGGGCGCAAGCCCTCGATCAGCCGCAGCGTGAGCTCACGGTTGTGTGCGGCGACGGCCGTCGGATCGAGCTCGTCGAGCAGATCGAAAGCCGGTGCCAGGGAAAGGATCCCGGGAATGTTCTGGGTTCCGCCCTCGAGCAGCTGCGGCATCCCGGAACCGACGAGGCCGTCCTCGCCGACTGCGATACCGGAGTGTCCGCCGGGCAGGAACGGCCGCAGCCGGTCGTGTACGCGCCGCCGGCAGTACAGCAGGCCGATGCCCGGCGCCCCGAACATCTTGTGCCCCGCGAACACCGCGAAATCGGCGCCGAGGTCGATCACGTCGACCGGCAGGTGCCCACCGCTCTGCGAGCAGTCGAAGCACAGCAGGATCTCGGGATCGATGCGCCCGCGCAGTTCCTCGAGCGTGGTCAGCCCGCCGTACACGTGATGCAGGTGGCTGGTGGTGATCAACCGGGTGCGCGGCCCCACCTGGGCGAGGATGTCATCGATGTCGGCCTCGCCCGCCGCGGTACTGCGGTAGGGGCGCAGCACGATGCGGCGCCCGAACCGGGCCATGGTGTCGCGCAGGTGATGCCAGGGCAGCACATTGGCGGCGTGATCGGCGGGGTTGTAGAGGATCTCGTCGCCGGAGTCCAAGGTGGCCAGACCCCAGCTGTGCGCGATCGTCCCGAGCGCGGCGGTCGCCCCACTGGTGAACACGATCTCGTCCGGGTACTGCGCGCCGAGAAACCCGGCGGCACGCGTGCGGATCGCCGCGATCCGCGCGGTCAGCGCCGTCGCCCAGCTGTAGGTGCCACGGCCCGCGTTCGCGGTGTGCTCGCGGTGATAGGCGGTGACGGCCGCGATGACGGTGTCGGGCTTCTGCGTCGTGGCCGCGCTGTCGAGGTACACCACCGCGGGGTCGGCCAGCGCGGGGAAGCGGTCGCGGATCGTCGCGGGCACCGGGGTCGGCGCGTGCCGGGTCACCGCGACGGCGGCAGGCTCGGGCCGGAGGGGGTGCACCCGATCAACGATACGCACATTTCTGGTACGGCTGACGAAGATTTTTCGCGGACAACGCTTTTCGCGTCGCGGCTCAGTACTTGCCCTGCAGATAGTCGACGAGGTGGCTGCGCTCGGTGGCGAGCTCGGTGATCTCGCTCTTCACCACGTCACCGATGCTGACGATGCCGACCAGCCGATCCGCCTCGACCACCGGCATGTGCCGGATCCGGTGCTCGGTCATGTCCGCGCGCAGCGAGGAGGTGTGATCGTCGGGCCCGCAGGTACGCACCCGGTCGGTCATGATCTCGGTGACCGGCCGGTCGAGCAGCGGGGCGCCGTGCCGGTCGAGGTGGCGCACCACGTCGCGCTCGGAGACGATGCCGCTGATGGCCGCGCCGTCGGGGGAGACCACCACCGCACCGATATTGCACTCGGCCAGCACCGTGAGCAGTGCGCGCACCGTCGTCTGCGGCGGCACCGTAGTGACTGCCGTTCCTTTGTTGCGCAGGATGTCCGCTATCCGCATATGCCGCTCACCCATGTCCGCGCCGATGTTCATCTCCAGGATGCCCCTGGTGACCTCGCCGTGACCAGCACGAAGACGTTACAACCGGCTATTCGTCGTCCAGGCCCGCCGACAGATAGGCCGCGGCGGCCAGCCATTGGCGGCATTGCGGCCCGTGGACGTCGTGCTGACGCAGCATCTCGCGGGCCTGGCGGTAGGTGAGCCCGTGTGGCTCGTCGCTACATGAATCGGACGGTGCTCCTGTCGCGCCGAGGTATCGCGGGACCTCGAGACCGGCGGTTCCGGCCGAGACCCGGCGGGGTGTTCGAAACGGCGTGCTCATCCGAGGCCCCTCGCATCCGGCAACGGAAGGTGGATCCGGCTGGTGTTGCCGACCTACCTTCCGGTGATCTTGCGGCTGAGTCTACGGCTGCTTCGTTTGCAGATGCAAGAACATCTGGACGGTTGATCCGGGCGTGTCGGGCGGCTGAAGGGCTTGCGGCGCTTGCGAATTCAGGGGGCTGGACGTCACCTATCGAGACGCCGCCCAGGTCGTGTCGTCGGGTAAGTACCGACCGGTGCGCGGGTATCCGGCGCGTGTTAATGTCCCGATCGCACAGTACATCTGCAAGAACGTTTGTGCGTGCATCTGCAACTTTCGCAGCGATGGGCATCATTCGAGAACGAGGAGTGTGGCGTGTCCGGAATGGACCATGATCAGCGGGAACGCCCGGCCGACGGCGCCTGGCGTAAGAGCACCTACAGCAACCCCAGCGGCAACTGTGTCGAGGTGGCCGAAGCGGCCGACGGTTCGGTCGCCGTGCGCAACTCGCGCGACCCGCACGGGTCGGTCATCTTCTACACCCGGCCCGAGATCGACGCGTTCATCCGCGGCGCGAAGGCCGGAGAGTTCGACTACTTGACCAAGTGATCGGTAACATCGACAGCCATGACGGCTGAACCCGACGAGATCGGTCGCGTGCAACCGGTTGTCGACCGTGGCCCTACCGTGCTGCGCATCGCTCTCGGTGGCCAGTTGCGCAAACTGCGCGAGAGCAAAGGCATCACCCGCGAAGCGGCCGGTGACGCGATCCGTGGTTCCCACGCGAAGATCAGCCGGCTGGAACTGGGACGCACCGGATTCAAGGAACGCGATATCCGGGACCTGCTGACGCTCTACGGTGTCCACGACACCGTGGAGCGCGAGTCCTTCTTCGAACTCGCCAGGCAGGCAAGTGAACCCGGCTGGTGGCATCGCTACAGCGATCTGCTGCCCTCGTGGTTCAGCACCTACCTCGGGCTCGAGCAGGCGGCCAGTCAGATCCGGACCTACGAGGCCCAGCTGGTGCCCGGCCTGTTGCAGACGCCGGAGTACACCAGGGCCATCGTCACCCTCGGGTTCGACGACGCCGATACCGAGCGTCGCGTGCAGGTCCGTCAGCGCCGCCAGGACGTCCTGCACCGGCCCGAGCCGCCGGTGGTGTGGGCGGTGATCGACGAGGCCGTGCTGCACCGACCGATCGGCGGGCGCGAGGTACACCGCGCACAGCTGCGGTACCTGGCCGAGCTGTCGGCACTGCCGAATGTGATCGTGCAGGTGCTGCCGTACGCCGCCGGCGGGCACGCCGCCGCGGGCAGTTCCTTCAGCATTCTGCGCTTCGCCGAGCCCGAACTGCCCGACATCGTCTATCTCGAGCAGCTCACCAGCGCGCTCTACCTCGAGCGCAGGCAGGACCTGGCGCTGTACAAGTCCGTGATGGACCAGCTCAGCGTCCAGGCCGAACAGCCCGACCGCTCGCGCGCGATCCTGCTGGAGTACGCCGACCGGGCCTGAGGCCGGAACTGCTCAGTATTTGATACAGCCCGCGGCGATGCGCCAGAAGGTGTCGGGGGTCAGCGTCTGCAGATCCCAGTCGTCGGCGAATTCGTGCGCGGTGGTCACGATGCGGTCGATATCGAAATCGTTGCGGGTCGCGGCGCCGGTGGACTCCACGGCATCGATGACATAGGCGACCGCGGTTTCCCTGGAGCACCCTGCGGTGTCGGGGTGGGTCGTGGTCGCTGCGCGATCAGCGAGGCCGGAACGGCCGTTGGTGTTGTTCATGTGAACGCCCCTGTGTTTAGGCAGTGGCAAACCCAAGGCAAATATAGCCCCAGGTGTGCCGCTCGCGGCCTCCCCTGACTATCCCCTGAATTGTATTGCGGCCCTGAGTTTAGGACGGGGACACTTTCAGATGCAAGCACATCTGCACGATCGATTCCGTCTCGATGCAGCGTTTTTCCCGGCTTCTGAGCGGCGAATCCGCGTTTGCGCCACCGTGTTCGCGACCCGCGGGGCATGGACAACCTCGTGACCGGCGGTTCGCCCCCATCGCCCTGTGGAAACGGGGGTACCGCCCGTCCGCCCAAATCGGCCATCTGGCCGAAAGCAGTTGTAATAGTTAATTTTCGGCTAATGAATCGAGGCAACGGCCGACGCGATGGGCTCCGAACCGGAGACCAACTCGAGAGTGTGCCGAAAAGTGTTGTCCGCGACCAAGATCGACGCGAGCGCTGCGGCGACATCGGCGCGCGGTACCGGGCCGCGCGGAATCGGCGGCGGTCCGAGCGTGACCAGACCGTTGCCTTCGGCATCGGTGAGCATGCCGGGCCGCAGGATCGTCCAGTCGAGCGCGCGGTCGCGCAGATCGTCCTCGGCGCGAGTCTTGGCATCGAGGTAGGCGGCCCACACCTCGTCGGTCCCCGGCGCGGGCGGCGCGCCGGCGCCCATCGTCGAGATCTGCACGAATCGCCGGACCCCGGTCCGCTCGGCGGCGTCGGCGAGCTGGACCGAACCGTTGAGGTCGACGGTGTACTTGCGCGCGGCCCCGCTGCCAGGGCCTGCGCCCGCGGCGAACACCACCGCGTCGGAGCCGGCGACGGCGGCGGCGAGGTCGTCTGGAGTGTCGCGTTCCATGTCGTAGATGACCGGGACGCCGCCGGTCGCGGCGATGTCGGCGGCCTGACCTGGGTCGCGGATCAGGGCGTAGACCTGGTCACCGCGACGGGTGAGCAGCTGGGTCAGCAGCAGGGCGATCTTGCCGTGTCCACCGGCGACGACAATGCGCATGCGAGGTGCTCCTTTCGGGCGGGACGGCGGCCGTCAGCGTTCCGGGCCGCCGGGATTGCAGTTGGCCGACACCGTGGCCGAATAGCCGACGTCGGGTCGCCACGGTTCGAGGTTCCAGCTCGGTTTGTCGGGCGCCACCATCCTGGCCCACACCCAGTGGCAGAGGAATTGGTCGCGCATCCCCGGCGCGTCGGCGTCGGCGTCGAGGGCGAGGACCTCCTGCCAAGCGAGCTCGTCGGTGCCCGGGGTCGAGGTCTTCCTGCCCGCGACGGTGGGGACGACGAGCAGCCGGGCGCCGTCGATGGTCTCGGTCCAGGTCACGTGGTCGATGAGCGGCAGACCGGCATAGGGATCGACGGTGGTGGTCGGCGGCGCGATGGTGGCAGGCGGCTTGCTGGTGGGTCGCGGTGTCGTGGCCATCGTCGTCGGGGCCGGTGCGGCCGCGTCGTCGGAGTCGGCCGACCCGCAGCCGGTCAGGGCGGCCAGCGCGATCGCGGCGAACGCGGCACCGCTGCGCCACCGTGTCACGGACGCCCCTTCCGTTGTCCCGGACCGTGCGGCCGAGACGCGGCCGCCCGGCCAGCCTAGTGCGGCGGGCCGGGCGGTGCAGGTGGGCTCAGTGCCAGAGCGATCGGCAGGGGAGTCTGCGCAGTTCGGGGCCGACCCGGCCGTCGACGGTCACGAGCAGGCCCGCGTGCACCGCCGCTGTCGTGAACTCCCAAGCCTCGGACGGGGTCGCGGCGTATTCCAGGATCAGGGCGTCTTGCGATGTCGGGCCGTCGAAGTAGACCGTGATCCGGCGGGTCGGTATCTCGGTCCGTTCGATGCGATGGGGGGTGGCGGCGATGTTCTCGTCGATGGGAATCATGGCGTGCTCCTTTTCGCCCCGGCACTCGTGAGCGCCTTCCTACTCGACGGTAGGGCCCAGACCATCGAGGAGAACATGTTCTGGATTCCGCTGGAGATCTCACAGCCCGCCCGGTGCCGCGGCAGTACGCCGACCAAGCGGGTGCGCCGACGGCTTGCCTCCGGTCACAACCTCTCCGCAGGGCTGTTGTGAGCTCCGCCGATGTCTCTCGGATGCGGTTCCGACGAGCCACGGTACCGGCCAGTATCGGTGCCGACGGCAGCGACACGGGAGGACAGCCGCATGATCCGGTTTGCCGCGGCACGACAGTTTCGGCCGCGCAGAACACTGCTGGCGGTGGCCGCGGCATTGATGCTGGCCACCGTGCCCGCCGCCGCGAGCCACAGCGCACCGCTCTACCCGGCCGCCGATCCCGACCCCTTCTATGCCCAGCCCGCCGACCTGTCGGGTACCCAGCCCGGTGACGTGCTGGCGGTGCGGCCGATGCCGCCGCTGGCGATGTTCCCCGACACCAGGATCACGCTGGTGCGATTCCGGTCGACCAACTCCGCGGGCGAGCCGATCGCGGCCACGACCACGGTCCTGCAGCCGACGAGCCACCGCCGCGACGCCCCGGTGCTGTCCTACCAGCACATCATCAACGGTCTCGGCGTGCGCTGTTCGGTATCCAAGGTGCTCTACACCGAGGACCCGAATCTGATGGTGCGCGAGGCGATCGCCTGGAACGTGGCATTGCGGCGTGGCTGGACGATGGCGCTGCCGGACCACCTCGGCCCCCACTTCGCCTACGGCGCAGCCAAATTGGGCGGTCAGGTGACCCTCGACGGAATAAGGGCCGTGCGCAAGGTCGACGAACTGCAGGTCTCGGGGAGCCGGGTCGCGATGGCGGGTTACTCCGGTGGCGGCATGGCGACGGCGTGGGCGGCGGCGCTGCAGCCCACCTACGCGCCCGATGTCGAGATCGCCGGCGCCGCGATGGGCGGCGTGCCGATGAATCTGGTGTCGATGCTCGAGGGCCTCGGCTTCGGTTCGCATCCGGTCTTCGGGCTCGCGCTGGCGGCCGGAATCGGCCTGGAACGTGAGTACCCGCACCGTTTTCCGATCAGCGAGCAGATGAACGCCAGCGGCCTGGCCGCCCGCGCCGCCATCGCCGACGCCTGCACCAACGACATCCTCGGGGCGGGCGCGGGGCGGGGCATTCTCGACTTCGCCGCGACGACGTCGATGGTCGACGATCCGGAGGCCCGCGCCGTGGTGGAGGAGAACAGCCTCGAGCTCTACCCCGGGACACCGACCATGCCTGTCTTCGAATGGCATTCACCCATCGACGGACTCATCCCGGTCGACGCGATCACCACCACCGTGCACCGCTGGTGCGCGGCGGGGACACCGGTGGTCACCGAGTCGACACCCACCCCGGACCACCTGACCGCAGCTGTGCTCGGACTACCTTCCGCGCTGAGATGGCTCGATGCGCGGCTGCAGGGGGAACCGGCGCCCAGCACCTGCTGAGCCCGGTGTCGATCGGCCCGGATCCGCTTGCCCCGACGCGGATCCGGGTCGCTCGTTGTTGCGATCGTGCCGCATTGCGTCACGACTCGGGCACGACGCCGATTCCGCCGGGTGGTTCCGGCGTACCGTCAGTGATCTGACGAGGGGCGCACTGGGGGAGGTTCGGCGGAATTCGAAGCACCGCATCGCCGCACGTCACGACGAATCCGACGTTGCCACCCGAAGGCGTGTGTGCCATGCGATCTGTGCGTGTGTTGGTCTGCTCGATGCTCCTGCTCTGTTCGTTCGCCGTCGGCACGGCGGCGGCCGAACCGCCACCGACGACGGAATTCCCGGTGCCACATCCCGGTACGCCGGGATTCCTGCCCGATCTGCAACGCTGGATCGATCAGGTGCTGCCGTCGCCGATCCAGCCCACCGGCGATCCCGATGCCGAACTCGCCGCCCTGCACGCCGCGGTCATGCCCTCGGCGGTCGGCGACCCGATGTTCGACCACTGGCCCGACGGCCTGGCCGAGCTGGCGCCGGGCGACATCATCGAGACCCGCGATGTCATCGCCACCGCGGCCCCGCTCACCCTCGTGCCGATCCGGTCGGCCACCCTGCTCAAGTTCCGCACCGACGACTCGCACGGCCGCCCGTCCTTCGCGACGGCGACCCTGCTCGTGCCCGCCACCGACTGGACCGGTCCCGGTGATCGCCCGGTGCTGGTCAACAACCTGCCGATCGACGCGCTGGGGCGCGACTGCACGCCGGGATACACCCTGGCGCACGGCCTCAATCTGCATTCGAGCACGACCGAATTCATCCCGCCGACCACGCAATTGGCGGGCCTGCGCGGCTACGCGGTGCTGGTGCCCGATCACGAGGGCCCCTGGATGGCCTATGCCGAGCCGTATGTCGCCGGGCACGCGGTGCTCGACGCGATCCGCGCCGTCCGCGGGATCGACCCGGTGACATTTGGTGCCAGCAGATTCGCGATGACCGGCTATTCCGGCGGCGCCATCGCCACCCACGGCGCGGCCAAGCTGATCGATTCCTACGCACCGGAACTCGCCGACGTGATCGTCGGCGCGGCACTCGGTGGCGTTCCCGCCGATTTCGAGATTCTCTCGCGCAGCATGAATGCCAACCTCGCTTCCGGCATTTTTATGGCGGCGACGTTCGCGATCGGCCGGGAACGCCCGGAAATCCTGGCCGCGATGAACAATCTCGCGCGCTGGGTGGCGACCTCGGTGATGAAGGACCAGTGCGTCAGCGTGTTCGCCATTCCCGGCGTCTTGCACCTGCCGATCGATGTCGGCGCCAACATCGCCGACCCGCTGCGTTCGGAATTGGCCACCACGATCTACGAGATCACCCGGATGTCCGGGATGCGCTCGGCCACTCCGCTCTACATCTACAACGGCGAGCAGGAGTTCTGGATCCCCGCCGCGGGCGCGCGCAATCTCTACAACGAGCAGTGCTCACTCGGCGCGAACGCGGTGTACCGCAGCGTGTTCGGTGAACATGTGATCGGTGCGGTCACCGGTTATCCGGAGGCGATGCTGTGGCTGGACGAGCGTTTGCAAGGGGTCGCCGCGCGCAGCGAATGCTGACGGCAAAATTCCTGTGCCGCTTCATGGCGGTTTTCGACAACCGGTGGTGATCTTTCCAGAAACCAGGAGACGTTGGAAAAGCGGCGATTTCGCCGCCTTATGTTCAGTGCGGTTTCGACAAAGCCATTCGTATTTCTCGAATCGCACAGGAAGATACGCCAACAATGAAATCTCCCAGTCGCAGACGGACGCTACAGACGGCGGTGCTGACCGGCGTCGGCGCGCTCGCCGTCGCGCTCACCGGTCCCGGGGCGGGTGCGTCCCCGGCGCAGGCGCCGACCGAGCAGGCCCTCGCCGATCTCATCTCCGAGGGCCGCCAGGTCGCCGGCCCCGGTAGCGGTTCCGCCTGCACCTCCGGCAGCGGCGCCGGTTCGGGCAACGGATCGGGGAACTGCTACGGCGGCTCCGGTTCGAGTTCCGGTTCCTCCGGCGGAAAGTCCACCGACACAGTCGGTTACGGACCCGCCCAGACCTCGTTCCTCGGCGCCTTCGCCTACGGCCTTGCCAACGGCGACGCCACTCCGCCCGGTGCGAACGACTGGGCCTGCAAGCCGACCGCCGAGAAGCCTCGCCCGGTCGTGCTGCTGCACGGCACCTGGATGAACGCCTACAACGGGTACGCGTTCATGGGCCAGCCGATCAAGGACGCGGGCCTGTGCACGTTCACCTTCAACTACGGCCGCTCCGGCCTGGTCGAAGGCGGCGGTCTCGGTTCGGTCCTGCCCGGCGTCATGGGCACCGGCTACATCCAGGACTCCGCCGATCAGCTCGCGGTCTTCGTCGACCGGGTGCTCGCGGCCACCGGCGCCGACGAGGTCGACATCGTCGCCCACTCCCAGGGCGGCGCGATGGCCAACTGGTACACCAAGTTCGACGGCGGCGCTGCCAAGGTGAAGAACCTGGTCACCTTCGGCGCCACCCACCACGGCACCAGCCTGGACGGCATCGGTGCCCTCGGCCGCGCGATCAACAACCTCGGCATCGACATCCTCGGTCTCATCGAGATCTTCGTCGGGCACGCCGGCATCCAGCAGACCATCGGCTCGGATTTCGTCAACCAGCTCAACGCCAACGGTGACACCGTCGCCGGCGTCGACTACACGGTCGTCGGCACCCGCTACGACGAGGTCACCAACCCCTACGACCTGACCTTCCTGAAGCCGGGTCCCGGCGCCACGGTCGACAACATCACCCTGCAGGAGGGCTGCGAACAGGACGTTTCCGACCACCTGACGATGATGTACTCCCCGCGGGCGCTCTCGATCGCGCTGCGGGCCATCGACCCGGCGGGCAACCACGAGCTCGTGTGCACCTTCAACCCCTGGCTGATCGGGGGTAGTGGCTCGCTGTGAGAAACCACGAAGGCGCTGTCCGCACTCGGCGGGCAGCGCCTTCGGCGTTTCCGGGGGAGCGGATCAGGCGGCGGAACGGTAGCTGCGCGCGACGAGCGCGGAACGCAGGTACCACAGACCCGACGGCTGGGTGGGATCGAAACCGGTGAGCTGGCCGATCCGCTTGAGCCGGTAGTCGACGGTGTTGGTGTGCACGTGCAGGACTCGCGCGGTGCGCTGGCGGTTGAGATTGTTGGCGATGTGGCGCTGCAGGGTTTCCAGCAGCTCGGGGTATTGATCGAGCGGGTCGAGCAGCGAACCGAGGAACTCCCGGCCGGGGCCGGGGCGGGTCAGCTGGTACTCGAGGGCCAGCTCGTCGAAGCGGTACAGCCCCGAGGTCACCTCGAGTCGCTGCACCATGTCGAGCAGTTCGTGGGACTGGTCGGCGGCGTCGGGGACGCCGGTCGTCGAGGTCTCGACCATCGCCGCGGTGATCCCGACCTGGGCGGCCTGGGAGAGCTGGGCGACCAGCGCGGTCAGGCCGTCGCGGTCGAAGGTGTCGGCGGGGATGAGTACCGTGCCGCCGTCGACACTGAGCAGCGACAGCGCCGAATCCCCGCAGCGCTTGGCCAGTTCGGCCTGCACGCGGCGCAACTTGCGGCGGGCGACCACCTTCGCGTCGAGGGCGGGGTTGGCCTCCTCGCGGTGCGGCGGGATCGCCAGCGCGAGCACCGCGTAGGTTTCGGCGATCGCGATCCCGCACTCGCGGGCCATCGTGGAGGTGCTGTGCCCGCCGAGCAGGGCCGAGGTGAGCGTGTGCACCGCGGTGTGGTGCTCGCTGACGACACCGCGCAGTTCCCGCACGTAGGCCAGCGACACCTGGGCGGTGATGGTGTCGAGCATTTCCATCACCATCTTCACGCCGTCGACCAGGTTGTCGTAGTCCTTCACCGACGCGTTGGCCACGACCAGGTCGAGGCCGATCTTGAAGCCCTCGGCGATGGAGTGGTGGATCGTGTCGATCGGCACGCCCTCGCGGGCCCAGCCGCTGGCCGCGTCCTGCAGGCGCTGCAGTTTGTTCGGGATGTCGCGGCCGTCGAGCATGCTGACGGCGAATTCGAGGCAGATCCGGGTGATGGTGGTGACGTCGCCGGTGATGGCGTCGCCGGGCAGCGTGCCGCAGGGGACGACATTGGCGACGAAGTGGCCGACCATCTGCCGGGAGAGGGCACGGACGTCCTTCAGCGGCGACGACATCGGCTGACCCGAGATGGTCAGCGATTGCCGGGGTGGATTATCGACGGACATCTGTGTTCCCTTCGCCCAATTTCGGCTGTGCCCCCGCTGTCCAGCGACTTCACCCTAGCCAACCGGCGCCGATGCCGGAATGGAACGTCGGGTAATGGGTCGCGGACTCATGCTTGCCTGCCTGCTTGGTGAGCGGTCACAAGTCTGGTCCATCGGTATGAGTGGTTGTAGAGTTCTCCGCGCCGGAACGAACCGATAGGGGGCACCACCATGCGACCTGCCGTCCGTTGTCTGGTCTGGGAACTGGACGAAACGCTGTGGGACGGTGTGGTCCACGACGCGACCAGCACCACGCTGCGCCCGCAGGCACTGCGCACGCTCACCAAACTGAGCGAGCGCGGTGTGCTGCATGCTGTCGCGGCACGGGGTGATCGTTCGCGCACGCTGCGCACGCTCTACCGGCACGGGCTGTACGAGATGTTCTCGGCGGTCGAGGTGGGCTGGGGCCGCAAGTCGGCCTCGATCGTGCGCCTCGCCGACACCCTCGGGCTCGGTCTGGAGGGGATGGCGTTCCTCGACGCCGAGCCGGTGGAACGCGCCGAGGTCTCACGCGCCCTGCCGATGGTGCGCTGCTATGCCGCCCGCAATGTCGACATGCTGCCGCTGCTGGCCGATTTCCGGCACGACCTGCGCTCGGGCCCGGTGCCGACCCCGCCGCTGGGGTTCGCGCGCGTCCCGGCGCTCTGACCCACGCGAGTTCGCCTGCGCGCGCTGCGTTTACGCACTGGCTGCGGTATCGCAACCAGTGCAAAGTTGCACAGTGTGCCAAAACGGCGGTGCCGCACGGGTTCAGGACGGGTCCGGCAGGAGCGCCAGCGTGAGTTCGGCCAGCCGATCCGGGGCGGCGACCACGTCATAGGCCGCGATCCGGCCCGCGCGGACAGTGAACGTGACGGCGAACAACGGCGTGCCCGCCTGTGCCACCACCAGGCCGGGCCGCCCGTCGACGAGGAGCAGCACGGCATCGCGCGACCGCTGCCGCAGCACCAGCGTGCCGTCGGCGACCGCGGCGGCGCCACGGACGAGTGCCGCCATCCCGGGCGGTAGGGCCGCCGGATCGGCCGTGCGCACCACGTCCGGTGCGAGCACGGCCAGCAATTCGCCCAGGTCACCTTCGCGGGCCGCCTTCAGGAACGCCGCCACCGCGACGCGTTGCTCCGCCAGTGCGGCCTGATCGACGCGAGCCGGCGCGTGTACCCGGAGCCGGGCCCGGCTGGCGAGTTTCTTGGTGGTGGCCGGTGTCCGCCCGAGTATCGGCGCGATGTCCGCGAACGGCACCGCGAACAGATCATGCAGGACGAACGCGACCCGCTCCTCCGGCCCGAGCACATCGAGCACGACGAGCAGGGCGCGTCCGACCGAATCCGCCAGCAGCGCTTCGTCCTCGGGATCGGCGCCAGGTCCGGTGGCGCGAGCATCGACGGCCGTCACGTCGGTGGTCTCGGCGCGTTGCGCGCGAACGCGCAGGGCGTCCAGGCAGATCCGGGTCACGACGGTGGTCAGCCAGCCGTCGATATTCGTGATCTCGGCCGCGGCCACCCGGTCCAGCCGCAGCCAGGTCTCCTGCACCGCGTCGTCGGCCTCGGCGGCGGAGCCGAGCATCCGGTACGCGATGCCGCGCAGCCGAGTGCGCCGCTGCTCGAAGGCGAGCGCGAGCGAATCCGCGCGCATCGGTCACCTTTCGGTCGGGCCGTTCGTCACAGACGACGACGGCGACTGCCGTCGATCACCGTAGACCGGAGGAACCGTCCGATGCACACCAGCTATGTCGTCGTCACCGTGCTCGCCGCGCTGGCCGCACTCGCCGCCGCCGCGATCGATGTCGTGCGTGCCGACTGGGTACGCGAGAACATGCGCCACTACGGCGTCGCACCGTGGACACTCACCCCGTTGGCCGTGATCAAGGCGGCCGGTGGGCTGGGTCTGCTCGCCGGTCTGGCCTACCGCCCCCTGGCCGTCGCGGCCGCGGCCGGGCTGGTGCTGTACTTCGTCGGCGCCGAGCTCACCGTGCTGCGTTCGCGCCAGTACGCCCATCTGGGCTACCCGCTGCCGTATCTGCTGCTGTCGGCCGGGTCGCTGGCGCTGGCCTCGGCGTGAGGTGGTGGTGGCGCGCCACATCGGCGCGCCGCGCAGCGCAGCCCCTGGCTGCCGCCGCTCGACGAACAGATCTCCCTCGACGGCATGGCCGCCTACCCGCCGCCGCCCACCGACCACGACGACGTCCGGCCCGTCCCGTACGGCCTCGTCGACCGGCCCGCCGAGCAGAGCCGCCGGCCGCTCGTCCTCGACCTGGTCC